>NZ_JBFUJP010000014.1:0-84414 GCF_056401315.1 Rhodococcus sp. P4_F5
GCTGGATGTTCTGGCTGAAAAGGGGTTCTTGTCAGGCTTTCGACGTCCTACCTCGTGTCCCGTACCTCTCGGTCCGGGTCGGTGTCCGTGTCGCTCTGACTCGACAAAAGTTACGTGAGCGTGAACCCCGAAGCAAATCGCCAGGTCACGCGCATCGGCCGGCCGCATCGCTCCAGGTCAGCGCCCGACCACCGGTCCGAATTCCGTTCTGAACCGCAGATTCGGGCGGTGTGACGCCGACCACCCTGCCCCGTGGGCCGGCGCCGAGGCCCCTGCAAGTGCCCCGGCATGCAAGAAGGGCACCGCCGCCCGCAGCCGCGAGAGGTGGTGCCCTTCTTCGTTCATGTGCAGGTGACGGGACCGAATCCGTCAGCCGGCGTCGGTGACCCGGACGATGTCGCCGCCGAGCGCCGAGAGCTTCTCGACGAACATCGGGTAGCCGCGATCGATGTGGTAGACGTCGTGGACCTCGGTGGTTCCGTCCGCGACCAGGGCGGCGAGCACCAGGCCCGCGCCGGCGCGGATGTCCGAGGACCACACCGGCGCACTCGACAACCGGGTGATCCCGCGGACCACGGCATGGTGTCCGTCGGTCCGGGCGTCGGCACCCAGGCGGATCATCTCCTCCACGAACCGGAACCGGGCCTCGAAGACGTTCTCGGTGATCATCGACGTCCCGTCCGCGACCGCGGCCAGGCCGATCGCCATCGGCTGCAGGTCGGTGGGGAATCCGGGGAACGGCAAGGTCGCGAAGTTGACCGCCTTCGGCCGCGACTCCTGGACCACCCGGAAACCGTCGGCCTCGGGTGTGACCTCGGCGCCGGCCGCTCGCAGCTTGTCCAGCACCAGCGACAGGTGCTTCGGGTTCACCCCGCGCACCCGGACGTCGCCCCGCGTCATCGCAGCGGCGATCCCCCAGGTCGCGGCGACGATCCGGTCGCCGATCACCCGGTGCGTCGTCGGCTCCAGCCGGCGCACCCCCTGAATGGTCAGGGTCGACGAACCGGCGCCCTCGATCCGGGCTCCCATCCGCGCCAGCATGTTGCACAGGTCGACGATCTCGGGCTCGCGCGCGGCGTTGTCGATCACCGTCTCGCCCTTGGCCAGGACCGCCGCCATCAGGATGTTCTCGGTGGCGCCGACAGACGGGAACGCCAGCCGGATCTGCGCACCGTGCAGGTCGTCGGCCTCCGCGACGAGGCAGCCGTGCTGGATCTCGCTGCGCGCGCCGAGCAGTGCCAAGCCGGTCTGGTGCATGTCGAGCGGGCGTGACCCGATCGCGTCGCCGCCCGGCAACGCCACCACCGCACGCCGGCACCGTGCCACCAGCGGCCCGAGCACACAGACCGAGGCCCGGAACTGCGTCACCGCCGGGAAGTCGGCGTGGAACTTCGGCTCGGCGGGCGTCGTGATCCGCACTGTGTCGCCGTCGAGTTCGACGTCGCAGCCCAGTCCGCGCAGGACCTCGGCCATGTACGGCACGTCGAGGATGTCGGGGCAGTTGGTGATGACGGTGGTGCCCTCGGCCAGCAGGGCCGCGGCCATCAACTTGAGCACGCTGTTCTTCGCGCCACCCACCGAGACCTCACCGGTCAGTCTGTTGCCACCGGTGACAAGAAAGCGTTCACTCACAGTTCGACAGCCTAGTCAGGTCCCCCGGCGCCGGATGCCACGCCGGTACCGTGACGGCATGGCAGTCCACCTCACCCGCATTTACACCCGCACCGGCGACGACGGCACGACGGGGCTCAGCGACTTCTCCCGGGTCTCGAAGAACGACCCGCGACTGATCGCCTACGCCGACTGCGACGAGGCCAACGCATGCATCGGCGTGGCACTCGCGCTCGGCGAACCGAGTCCGCAGATCACGTCGGTGCTCCGCCAGATCCAGAACGACCTGTTCGACGCCGGCGCGGACCTGTCCACTCCGGTGGTCGAGGATCCGAAGTACCCGCCGCTGCGGGTGACCCCGGCCTACGTCGAGCGACTCGAGGCCTGGTGCGACGAGTTCAACGAGCCGCTGGCCCCGCTGAACTCGTTCATCCTCCCGGGCGGCACCGTGCTGGCGGCGCAGTTGCATGTCGCCCGGACGGTGACGCGGCGGGCGGAGCGGGCGGCCTGGGCAGCGGTCGATGCCAGCCCCGCCGACACCAGTGTGCTGTCGGCGAAGTACCTCAACCGGCTCTCGGACCTGCTGTTCATCCTCGGCCGGGTGGCCAATCCGGACGGCGACGTGCTGTGGCAGCCGGGTGCGGGCGGTACCGATTCCGACGCCTGACCGCATCGGCACCTGCCCCTACACACAAGAGAACCCCGACCGGATTCGGTCGGGGTTCTTGTTTCGTCGGCGTCAGGCGGGCCGGCCGCGCATGGAGCGGCCGTCCGGGCGCGACTCCACCCAGGAGAGGAAGGCGGTGAGCGCACCGCGGTCGAGGGCAACCTCGTAGCTGCGCTCGCCGTCGACCACCGACAGGATCAGGATCTCGTCGGTCATGATGTCGTACTCGGTCTCGCGGGGACCGCGCCGCTCACCCAGCTCGATGCCCTGCCGGTCCAACCGGATGTCCGGTCCGGGCCGCAGGCTCGACAGCTTGAGGAAGACGAGACTGTTCTCGCCGTACCGGATGACGCCGTGCCGCCAGCCGTGCCCGGCCGCGGCGGGTGTCACCCGGAGAATCGCCGCGGTCCCGCCGCGGCGCAGAACGCTCAGTCGATACACGAAAGCCGCGACGAGCGCCGCGAGCAGGACAACCAGAACGAAGAGAACTGTCACTCCGATTGTCACTGCCCGTGGCCCTGCTCGTCGCGGCTGTCTGTGTCTACCGGGTCAGGCCCGCTCGACGGCGCGCAGGCGCCCCTTGGCGATCGCGATCGCCTCGAGGTCGTCCTGCGTCTCCGCGAGCACTGCCTTGGCGGCCTCCACGTCGATGTCGCCGGCAAAGTCCGCGGACTCGGCCAGGATCGTCACCGAGGTGCCGGTCACGGAGAGGAAGCCACCGTGCACCGCGGCGACGACGCGGTCGCCCTCGCCGGTGGTGATGGCGACGACACCCGCCTCGACCAGCTGACCGAGGACCGGCTCATGTCCGTACATGATGCCGATCTCGCCCTCGGTGGTCTGGGCGCTGACGAGCGTCGCCGTGCCCGACCACAGACGCCGCTCGACGGCGACGAGCTCAACGGTCATCTCAGCCATGGTCGACTACTTCCCTGCGATCTTCTTGGCAGCGGCCTCGACGTCGTCGAGTCCACCGCAGCTGTTGAACGCCTGCTCGGGCAGGTGGTCGAACTCGCCCTTGCAGACACGGTCGAACGCCTCGATGGTGTCCGCGAGCGGCACCACGGAGCCGGCCTCGCCGGTGAACTTCTCGGCGACGATGAAGTTCTGACCGAGGAACTTCTGGATGCGGCGCGCGCGGCCGACGAGGATCTTGTCCTCKTCCTGCAGCTCGTCCATACCCAGAATGGCGATGATGTCCTGCAGTTCCTTGTACTTCTGCAGGATCCGCTTGACCTCGTTGGCGACGCGGAAGTGCTCCACGCCGACAATGCCGGGCTCGAGGATGCGCGAGGTCGACGTCAGCGGGTCCACAGCGGGGTAGATACCCATCTGCGAAATCGGACGCGAGAGCTCGGTGGTCGCATCGAGGTGCGCGAAGGTGGTCGCCGGTGCCGGGTCGGTGTAGTCGTCGGCGGGCACGTAGATCGCCTGCAGCGAGGTGATCGAGCGGCCACGGGTCGAGGTGATGCGCTCCTGGAGCTCACCCATCTCGTCCGCGAGGGTCGGCTGGTAACCCACGGCCGAAGGCATACGACCCAGCAGGGTCGAGACCTCGGAACCGGCCTGGGTGAACCGGAAGATGTTGTCGATGAAGAGCAACACGTCCTGGTTCTGCACATCGCGGAAGTACTCCGCCATGGTCAGTGCCGACAGGGCGACGCGCATACGCGTTCCCGGCGGCTCGTCCATCTGGCCGAAGACAAGGGCGGTGTCCTGGAGGACGCCCATCTCTTCCATCTCGAGGTGTAGGTCGGTGCCCTCACGGGTCCGCTCACCGACGCCTGCGAACACCGAGGTGCCGGAGAACTCGCGGGCGATACGGGTGATCATCTCCTGGATCAGAACGGTCTTGCCGACACCGGCACCACCGAACAGACCGATCTTGCCGCCCTTGACGTACGGGGTCAGCAGGTCGATGACCTTGATGCCGGTCTCGAGGATCTCGGTCTTGCCCTCGAGCTGATCGAAGGCGGGGGGCTTGCGGTGGATGCCCCACTGCTCGCCGTCGCGACCGAGGCCCGGGGTGTCGAGGCAGTCACCGAGGGCGTTGAACACGTGGCCCTTGACGACGTCGCCGACGGGAACCGAGATCGGCTTGCCGGAGTCGACGACCGCGGTGCCGCGCACCAGGCCGTCGGTGGGCTGCATCGAGACGGTGCGCACCAGGTTGTCGCCCAGGTGCTGCGCCACCTCGAGGGTCAGCGTCTTCGCGACCGTCGGCAGAGTGACCTCTGCGTTCAGGGCGTTGAACAGTGCGGGAACGGCGCCGCGCGGGAACTCAACGTCCACAACGGGACCGATGACCCGCACGACTCGGCCGGCGGTTGCCGCACCGTTCGCGTTGGTTTGGGTTACTGCTGCGGTCATGTGTCTAGTCACTTCCTGCGCTCGAGGCGAGCGCATTCGCGCCACCGACGATCTCGCTGATTTCCTGGGTGATCTGGGCCTGGCGCACCTGGTTTGCCTGACGGCTCAGGGTGTTCACCAGCTCGTTGGCGTTGTCCGTGGCCGCCTTCATGGCGGTCCGACGTGACGCCGACTCCGACGCCGCGGCTTCGAGCAGCGAGGAGTAGATGCGGGTGTTGATGTACTTCGGCAGCAGCGCCGACAGCAACACACCCGCTTCGGGCTCGAAGTCGTACTGCGCGGTGGGATGAGCACCGTTCGAGTCGGTGAGCATGTCCTCGCCGAGCTCGAAGTTCTCGTCCTGGTACGCCACCTCGAGCGGAGCCATCCGCCGGACCTCCGGCGTCTGGGTCAGCATCGACACAAAGCGGGTGTAGACGATGTGAAGCTCGTCGACGCCCTCGATGGTGCCCTCGCCGTTGTACGCCGGAACCTCGTTGCCCGAGCCGGCCATGAACAGCTCGACCAGGTGACGGCTCGCCCGTGCGGCGTCCGCGTAGCCCGGGTCCTGCGAGAACCCGGTCCACGAACCCTTCAGGTCCCGGTCGCGGAAGGTGTAGTACGTCAGACCCTTCGCGCCGAGCACGTACAGCACCGGCTCCTTGCCCTCGCTGCGCAGCAGCGCGAACAGCTCCTCGGCCTCCTTGAGGACGTTGGAGTTGTAGCCGCCACACATGCCGCGGTCACTGGTGACCACGAGCACGGCCGCACGCTTCGGGTTCGCCCGCTCGTTGAGCAACGGGTGGTCGAGCGATCCCGAGGCACTCGYCAGCGCGGAGAGCACCTTGGTGATCTCCTCGGCGTACGGCTTGGAAGCCGCGACCCGAGTCTGCGCCTTGGTGATGCGGGAGGTAGCGATCAGCTCCTGCGCCTTGGTGATCTTCTTGGTCGAGTTGACTGACTTGATACGTGAGCGCAGTTCGCGCAGGCTTGCCATCTACTCAGTCACACTCCCTTCCCACAAGTCGAGGACACGGCAGTCACGCTCACTTGGTGACGTGCTTGCGCGTGACGGAAACCTGCTCCTGGCTGACCTCGTCGGCACCCAGTGCGCTGGCCTCGGCCTCGTTGACCACGCGGCTGCCGTCCGACGCCAGGAAGCCCTGCTTGAACTTGTCGGTCGCCGCCACGAGGGCCTTGGTCGAGTCCGCGTCGAGAGCCTTGCCGCCCTTGATCGCCTCGTAGACGCCGGCCGCGTTGCGGTGCAGGTCCTCGAGCAGCTCCGCCTCGAACCGGCGGACATCGCCGACCGGCACGGAGTCGAAGACACCCTCGCCCGCGAGGTAGATCGAGATGATCTGGTCCTCGACGGCAATCGGGGAGTACTGGTCCTGCTTGAGCAGCTCGACCAGACGCTGGCCGCGCTCGAGCTGGGCCTTGGAGGCGTCGTCCAGGTCGGAGGCGAAGGCGGAGAACGCCTCCAGCTCACGGAACTGTGCGAGCTCCAGACGCAGCGAACCGGAGACCTTCTTCATGCCCTTGGTCTGCGCGGCGCCACCGACTCGGGAGACCGAGATACCGACGTTGATCGCGGGGCGGATGCCCTTGTTGAACAGGTCGGACTCGAGGAACACCTGACCGTCGGTGATGGAGATGACGTTGGTCGGGATGTAGGCCGAGACGTCGTTGGCCTTGGTCTCGATGATCGGCAGCGCGGTGAGCGAGCCACCACCGAGGGCGTCGGACAGCTTCGCCGAGCGCTCCAGCAGACGGGAGTGCAAGTAGAAGACGTCACCCGGGTACGCCTCGCGGCCCGGCGGGCGACGCAGCAGCAGCGAGATGGCGCGGTACGCCTCGGCCTGCTTGGTCAGGTCGTCGAACACGACCAGGACGTGCTTGCCCTGGTACATCCAGTGCTGGCCGATGGCCGAACCGGTGTACGGCGCGAGCCACTTGAAGCCGGCGGAGTCGGAGGCCGGGGCGGCGACGATGGTGGTGTACTCCATCGCGCCCTGCTCCTCGAGCGCCTGCTTGACGCCGGCGATGGTGGAGCCCTTCTGACCGATGGCGACGTAGATGCAGCGGACCTGCTGCTTCGGGTCGCCGGTCGCCCAGTTGGCCTTCTGGTTGAGGATGGCGTCGACGCAGACCGCGGTCTTGCCGGTCTTACGGTCGCCGATCACCAGCTGGCGCTGGCCACGGCCGATCGGGGTCATCGCGTCGATGGCCTTGATGCCGGTCTGCAGCGGCTCCTCGACCGGCTGGCGCTCCAGCACGGACGCGGCCTGCAGCTCCAGCGCGCGGGTCTCGGTGGTCTCGATCTCGCCGAGGCCGTCGATGGGCTGGCCCAGCGGGTTCACGACGCGTCCGAGGAACGCATCGCCCACCGGCACGGACAGCACGTCGCCGGTGCGCTTGACCTGCTGGCCCTCCGCGATGTGCTCGTAGTCACCCAGGATGACGGCACCGATCTCGGTGGCATCCAGGTTCAGTGCCACGCCGAGGACGCCGCCGGGGAACTCCAGCAGTTCGTTGGCCATTGCCGAAGGCAGGCCGGTGACGTGCGCAATGCCGTCACTGGTGTCGGACACCGCTCCGACCTCCTCGCGGGAGGCCTCCGGGGAGTAGCTCGCGGTGTAGTTGTCGATCGCGCTACGGATCTCGTCGGAGGAGATCGTCAGCTCCGCCATGTTCTTCCTGCTCTCGGTATCTGGTCTTCGAATTGATCTGGAGGTTGGTGCTGCGAGGCGCAGCGCCGGACTACTTGAGGTTCTTGCGCAGCGTCGCGAGTCGTCCCGCCGCGCTGCCGTCGATGACCTCGTCGCCCACGCGAACCACGAGACCGCTGAGGAGCTCGGGATCGACCTCCACGTGCACGGTGACCGGCTTCCCGTAGGTCCGGGTCAGGGTCGCGGCGAGCCGCTCCACCTGTGCGCTCGACAGCGGCGAGGCGCTGCGCACGTGCGCAACGGCCTTGTCACGTCGGGCCGCGGCCAGCTCGGACAGCTCGTTGAATGCGTCCGCCGGGGCGGTGCGCAGTCGACCGGCTGCCTGGATGGCCAGCGCCTCGGTCACCGCGGTGACCTTGCCGTACAGCAACTTCGACAGCATCTCGCGCTTGGCCGCAGTAGGCCGGGCCCGATCGGACAGGGCCTGCTCGAGCGCGGGGTTACCCGCGACGATGCGACCGAGCCGGAAGAGCTCGTCCTCGACGGTGTCCAGCTGGTTCTGGTCGTCGGCCGCGCGAAGCAGCGACTCCCGTCCCAGCAGCACCAGCGAGTTCCGAAGGTCGGCGGAGCTGGACCAGTCCTGGCCCGCCGCTGCCTTCAGAGTCGCCAGCGTCTCGGCGGAAACCTTCGCCGAGAACACCTGCTCGGCCAGCCCCTGCCGCACAGCCGCGGGGGCCGACGGATCGGCCAGTGCGGCGCGCAGCGTGCGCTGGCCGTCGAGGGTCTCGACCGCCGTGAACAGCTCTGCGCCGGTCTGTGCCGCAGCCGCAGTCGCCGCGCCGGCCGAGACTCCGGCCAGCGCTGAATCCAGGACGCTCCTCGTATGAGTCAGCGCCTCACGGCTTGCTGCGTACATGGTGCTCACTTTCCGGCTGCGGAGTTCGCGCTGACGGTGTCCAGTTCACTGAGGAAACGGTCGATCGTGCCGGCCCGCTTGACGTCGTCGGAGAGCGACTCCCCGATGACCTTCTCGGCGAGGTCGACCGCGGTGCGGCCGAGATCGCTGCGCAGTTCGGCCACGATCTGCTGACGCTGCGCGGCGAGCTGGCTGCTGCCGGCGGCGACGATGCGGTCGCTTTCCTCCTGGGCCTGGACCTTCATCTCGGCGATGATCTGCTGACCCTGGGTGCGGGCATCCTCGCGGATGGCCGCTGCCTCGGTACGAGCCTCGGCGAGCTGGGCGCGGTACTGCTCCAGCGTCTCCTTGGCCTCCACCTGGGCCTCTTCGGCACGCTTGATGCCGCCTTCGATCTGGTCGCTGCGCTCGGCCAGCACCTGCTGGAACTTCGGAAGGATGAACTTCCAGAAGGCAAAACCGATGATGACGATGCAGACCGTCGACCACACGATGTCGTAAGTCTCGGGGAGGAGGGGATTGATGTTCTCCGCCTCCGAGGCTGYGATCACTGCAATGTTCGACATTCGATCAGCCGAACAGGAAGCCGGCGACGATACCGATCAGCGCGAGGGCCTCGGTGAATGCAATACCGAGGAACATGTTGGTGCGGATCTGGCCGGAGAGCTCGGGCTGACGCGCGATGCCCTCGATGGCCTTACCGACGACGATACCCACGCCGATGCCGGGGCCGATGGCCGCGAGACCGTAGCCGATGGCGCCGTAGCCCTTGCCCGTGGTGGTCTGCTCAACCGCGGCCTGTGCCAGGTACGAGAGGCTCATGTGGTGTTCCGTTCCCTTTCTGTTGCCCCTTGCCGGGATCGGCGAGGGGTCAGGTTTGTGTGTAGTGCGGTCAGTGCGAGTCGGCGTGGAGCGCCAGGTCGATGTACACGGCGGTCAGCAGGGCGAATACGTACGCCTGCAGGAAGATCACCAGCAACTCGAAGAGGGTGAATCCGAAGCCGGCTGCCAGCGAGAACACACCGAAGATCTTCATTCCGGCCGCAGCCTCGAAGAAGAAGAACTGGGTGGCGCTGAAGAACAGCACGAGCATGAGGTGGCCGGCCAGCATGTTCGCCATGAGACGGACGGTGAGCGTGAACGGCCGAAGGATGAAGGTCGAGATGAACTCGATCGGGATCAGGATCACGTGCAACGCAATCGGTACGTCAGGAACAACGATGCTGCTCTTGATGTACTTGAAGAAGCCGTACTTCTTGATACCGACGTAGTTGAAGGTGATGTACGCGATCGCGGCAAGCACRATCGGCATACCGATCCGCGCATTCGGCGAGATGTTCAGCAGCGGAATGATGCTGGACACGTTCATGAAGAGCACCGCGAAGAAGATCGTCGCCAGGACCGGCAGGAAACGCTTGCCCTGTTCCTTGCCGAGGATCTCGTCGGCGATCTGGTCCTTGACGAACGCGAGCCCCATCTCGGCCACGTTCTGGACGCCGCGCGGGATCAGCCGCGGGCTGCGCATCGCGATCGCGAAGAAGGCGAGCAGCACGACCGTCATGAGGATGCGGATGAGCATCAGTCGGTCGAGCTCGAAGGGGGTCCCCTCGAACAGCACAGCGGGAGGGAAGAAGTCTGCAAGTGACGGCGGATGGAACTCCGCGGCCAGGGTCGTGACGCTCAGCGGTCTCTCCCGTAGTCGTGGCCGCAGGCGGCATCGCCTGCGGTTCGATCGGACATTGACGAAACAAGTCGACAAGGTCGGCTCGCGTATTCGTCAGCAGCTGTGAGCCCGTTCCAGGGCTCGTGCGTCTGTCGGTGTCGGCGGACTGTCGTCGACTCGGCGACCACCCCACGACGCTCCGGTCATGTCGAAATCCAACATGCGAAACCGTCGATCGGGGCCACCTGTGCGGTTGCGGGACGACGCGGAATTGCGAGATTTGCGTCGTTCCTACCCTCGCTTGGGCATGACCCTATCAAGACATCTACGACGTTGTGTAGACAGGGTCCCCGCAAAACAAATTACTACAGGCTGTCGTACTACTTCCCGTCGGAATCGGGCTCCTCGGAGGCGGGCACGACGTACGGCACCTTGATCTTGAGCAGCCCGTAGGTCTCGGCGCCGAGGACGATGATCAGGGCCAGCACCATGACGATGGCCAGCGCGCCCTTGCTGTAGAAGTCCATCCCCTTGAGGATGCCCAGCACCAGGATCGCCAGGATCATCTTGAGCAGCCAGCTGCCCAGCAGGACCGCACCCGAGGTGGCCGGTGGGAGCTTCTCGGTGAACAGGACGGCGAGCGCGGTGCAGAGCACGAAGCCTCCGCCGACCGCGACGCCGATGAGCGCACCCCACAGCCCGGCCCAGCCGGCGACCAGGCTCGCCACGATCGACCCGACCACCGCGAGGGCGATCAGGCCGAAGATGCCGTACCGCACCGCGGCGCGGAGCGGGGCGGACTGGTCGGGCACTGGGTTCGGAGAAAAAGTCACGGTCCAAGCCTAGCTGGCTACGCCTGCCGGTCCCGATCCCGTCCGTGGTCCTGCTGCACCCGCAGCGAGGGGACGGCCGTGACCACCAGCGCGAACACCAGTCCGCCGGCGAGCAGCAGCACCACCAACCGGCGGTCGATCAGCGCCGATCCCACCGCACCGAACGCCAGCACACCCACCCACAAGTAGATGAGCAGGACGACCCGCCGATGCGAGTGCCCGATCTGCAGCAGGCGGTGATGCAGGTGCATCTTGTCCGGACTGAACGGACTGCGACCGGCCATGGTGCGACGAATCACCGCGAGCAGCAGGTCCAGGACCGGGATGAACATCACCGCGCCCACCAGCAGCAGCGGGGTGAGCAGGCCCAGGATGTCGCGAGAACCGTAGGCGTTGAGCGAGATCCGCCCGGACGCACTGGTCGAGATCGCGGCGAGCATCAGGCCGATCAGCATCGAACCGGAGTCGCCCATGAAGATGCGGGCCGGTTGGAAGTTGTGCGGGAGGAAGCCGAGGCAGGCACCGGCCAGCGCGGCCGCGAGCATTGCCGGCGGGTACGCGCTCACGTCACCACCCTGCTCGTGCAACAGCCCGACGGAGAACACGCAGATCGCCACCGAGGAGATCAGGCCCAGTCCCGCGGCGAGGCCGTCCAGGCCGTCGACGAAGTTCATCGCATTGATCATCACCACCGCGACCAGGACGGTGAACAGTCCGGCCTGGAGTTGGTCGAGGATCAGCGTGGTGCCGCCCCAGGGCAGGTACAGCGCGAACCAGCTGACCCCCATCACCACCAGCACGCCCGCGGCGGTGACCTGGCCGACGAACTTGGTGAGGGCGTCGAGGCCCCAGCGGTCGTCGACGACGCCGACCAGCACGATCAGCAGGCCCGAGACCAGCGCGGCCGGGATGTCCTGGGTGTTGTACTCGAATCCCCTGGCCAGGGCGGGCAGTTGCTGCGCGAAGAGCAGCGCGACCGCGAACCCGAGGTACATGCCGATCCCGCCGAGCCGCGGTGTCGGCGTGACGTGCACGTCACGATCGCGTGGGACCGCGACCGCGCCGAACCGGATCGCGAACAGCCGCACGGCGCCGGTGGCGAGGAAGGTGACCACGGCCGCGGTGAACAGCACCAGCATCAGTTCCCGCAACGGCACGCCGGCGCCGCGATTGGACTGCGCCTCGAACGCCGATCCGGCCAGAAGTACGGTATCGGCGGCGATCACGTCGACGACGGTACCCGCAGATGCGTCGCCGTCATCCCGCCGCGCCCCCGCCGACCAGGGACTCCACCGGCACGCCGAGCACCTCGGCGACGGCGGCCGCCGGCACCGCGCCCTCCCGCAGGATCCGGGGCTCGTCCGCGGTCAGGTCCACGATCGTCGACGCCACCGCGTGTTCGGCCGGTCCCCCGTCCAGGTACACGCTGGCCGCCGCGCCGAGCTGGTCACGCGCCTGCTCCACCGTGGTCGACGGTGCGTGGCCGGAGATGTTGGCGCTGGAGACCGCGAGCGGTCCCACCTCGCGGAGCAGTTCGATGGCAACCGGGTGCAGCGGCATCCGGAGCATCACGGTGCCCCGGGTGTCCCCCAGGTCCCAGGCCAGCGAGGGTGCCTGTTGCACAACCAGACTCAGCCCGCCGGGCCAGAAGGCGCGGATGAGCTCACGCGCCTGCGGACGGACGTTGAAGACCAGCCCGTCGATGGTGTTCCACGAGCCCACCAGGACCGGCACCGGCATGTCGCGGCCACGTCCCTTGGCGCGCAGCAGGCTGGTCACGGCCTCGCCGTCGAAGGCGTTGGCGGCCAGTCCGTAGAGGGTGTCGGTGGGGACCACCACCAGTCGCCCGGCCTTGAGCGCGTTGGTGGCGGCGGTGATGCCCGCCTCGCGCGAATCGGTTTGCCGGCAGTCGTACACAGTGCTCACATCGTCATCCTTCCATCCGCGCGATTGCGGCCCGACCGACCCCACCACGCCGGGGCCTTCTGCGCCCGGTTTACGGCCTACTTCAGCGGGCGCGGGCCGCCTCGGTCTCGGTCGCGACCCGGCGGGCCACCACGAATCTCGGCTTGCCCGCGAGGTCGGAATGCTCTGCGACGTCACCGAACACCCGGCGCTCGGCCAGCATGGCCGCGACCTGGGCGCCATTTGTGTCGTCGTGTTCGATGGCGAGCGCGCCGCCGATGCGCAGCCAGCGCGCGATGTTGGAGACCATCGGGGTGATGACCGACAGCCCGTCCGGACCGCCGAACAACGCGAGGGCCGGGTCGTGCTCGGCCACCTCCACGTCCAGTTGCGCGCCGGACGGGATGTACGGGGGGTTGGACACCACCACGTCCACCCGTCCCTCCAGTTCGGTGAGCAGGCCGCGGTCCGTCACGTCGCCCTGGTGCAGGGTGATCGGGGTGTCGCCGTCCCGGGCGCGGGTGTCGGCGTTGCGCCGCGCCCAGGCCAACGCGCCGGGGTCGAGCTCCACGGCGTGAACCACCGCGTCCGGACGCGCATGGGCCAGCGCCAACGCCAGCGCACCGGAGCCGGTGCACAGGTCCAGGACCACCGGACGCTCGCCGGCGGTGCCCTCCAGGACGGCCAGCGCCCAAGCCAGCAGCAGCTCTGTCTCCGGCCGCGGCACGAACACCCCAGGCCCCACCTGCAGGTCGATCTCACCCATCGAGGCCACACCGGTGATGTGCTGCAACGGAATTCGCTCGGCACGACGGGCGACCAGCGCACGGTACTCCTCGATCACCTCGGCGTCGACGAGCGGCACCAGGCCTAGTCGGCCCCGCTCGACGCCCACCACGTGGGCCGCGAGAAGTTCCGCGTCGATGCGTGGGCTGTGCACGCCGGCCTCCTCGAGGAGACGGGTGGCTTCGAGGATCGCTAGGCGCAGGGGTTGACGGCTCACGCGGTCAGCCTGCCACGCCGTCACGAAGCAGACACGTACAGGTCACGAACCACGCGGACCGTCTGACGAAGCGCGCGGACCGCCGCAAACCTCGATACGGTCGGCTGGTCGGGACAATGGAAAGGAACTCTTGTGTACGAGTCACGATTCATCGCCCGCACGGTCGCCGCCGCGGCACTCGGCGGCGCGGCCGTCCTGGCAGCTCCCGGGCCGGCCTCCGCGAAACTGATCGATGTGCAGCCGGCCCCCCTGTTCTGCGCGGGAGGCATCGCCCCGGTCCAGTCGCTCACGCACGCCGACAACGACAAGATCGAGCCCGACGACCTGCTGTTCGTCGTCAACGAGCAGGGCAAGACCGGCCCCAATGTCAACTGGATCAACGTCAACACCGGCGAGACCGGAGCCGGCGTGATGGCCCCCGAGAAGGACATCCTCAACGCACCGGCACTGCTCGTCGAACCCGAGGGCGGCACCGCGATCACCGCCGTGTGGGGCACGTACGAGAACCCGAAGGGCGAGAACTGCTTCCTGCTGCCGGGCATCGACGTCAGCCAGCTGGCCGGCGAGCCCGAGGGGCCCGCCGACTGACCGACCCGGTGGACCGGCCGCGGCGAGTCACTCCGCCGCGAGCCTGGCCTCTCGGTCCGACTTGCCGAGCGCGTCGAGCAGCGCGTCGAGGTCGCCGTCGAGCACCGCGTCCAGGTTGTGTGCCTTGAACCCGATCCGGTGGTCGGTGATCCGGTTCTCCGGGTAGTTGTAGGTGCGGATGCGCTCGGAGCGGTCGACGGTGCGGACCTGGCTCTGGCGTCCGGCGGAGGCCTCGTCCGCGGCGGCCTCCTCGGCCGCGGCCTGCAGCCGGGCAGCGAGCACCTGCATCGCACGCGCCTTGTTCTGCAGCTGCGAACGCTCGTTCTGACAGGTCACGACGATGCCGGTGGGCAGGTGGGTGATCCGGACCGCGGAGTCGGTGGTGTTGACGCCCTGCCCGCCCTTGCCGGACGAGCGGTACACGTCGATGCGCAGATCGGTCTCGTCGATCTGCACCTCCTCGACCTCATCGGGCTCGGGGTAGATGAGCACGCCGGCGGCGGAGGTGTGCACGCGCCCCTGGGACTCGGTCACGGGAACCCGCTGCACGCGGTGCACGCCGCCCTCGAACTTGAGCCGGGCCCAGACGCCGTCCCGGGTGTCGCCCTTCGACTTGATCGAGATGGTCGCGTCCTTGTAACCGCCGAGATCCGAGATGGTGGCGTCGAGCACCTCCACCCGCCAGCCGTGCCGCTCGGCGTACCGGACGTACATCCGGGCAAGGTCGGAGGCGAACAGTGCGGATTCCTCGCCGCCCTCCCCCGACTTGACCTCGAGCACCACGTCGTCGCCGTCGTGCGGGTCGCGAGGGGCGAGCAGGTCGGTCAGTGCGACGTCGAGCTCGGCGACCGTGACCTCCAGCTCGGGCAGCTCGGCGGCGAAGCTGGAGTCGTCGGCGGCCAGCTCGCGGGCGGCCTCGAGGTCCTCGCGGGCCGACTGCAGCCTGGTGAGCGTCGCCATCACGGGGGCGAGTTCGGCGAACCGCTTGCCCACCCGTCGCGCGGCGGCGGGGTCGTTGTGCAGCGCCGGATCCGACAACTGCTGCTCGAGGCCGGCGTGTTCGGCCAGGATGTCGTCGATGGCCGACGGCTGGGTGTTGCCCGCCATGGTTGCTCCGCTCTCAGTCTTCTCGCGTGGCACGGACTACTCGCGTGTCATGCCTGTTCTTGCGTGTCGCGCACGCGCCGGTCGTTCCAGGTACCCCAAGTGTGCGCACTCCCCGCGGTACCGCACAAAAAAACCGACGCCCGGCCTGTGAATGAACACAGGACGGGCGTCGGCAGTGAAGCTAGCTGTCGGCGTCGGCCTTCTTGCCGGCGCGCTTGCCGTAGCGAGCCTCGAAGCGCGCGACGCGTCCACCGGTGTCGAGGATCTTCTGCTTGCCGGTGTAGAACGGGTGGCACTGCGAGCAGACCTCGACGTTGATGCGTCCGGACTCCTTGGTGCTGTGGGTCTCGAACGTGTTACCGCAACCGCAGACGACGGTGGTCGCCACGTAGTTGGGGTGAATTCCTGCCTTCATGGTGTCCCTTTCGGTGGTCGCCGGGTCGCCCTCGCCACTCGAGGACGTGAACCGGAACCGGACATGGTTTTGCCGTGCACTCGGCGGATGCCGTGAGACGCGAGGTCTCATTGTGCCAGAGCCGCCTATGTTGTCCTAAACGGCCCTGGCACAACTTCTGTTCCCGACAACTAGTCGTCGCCCATGGCTCCCGGCGCGGTCTTGGAGACCTGCATCAGGAACTCGACATTGCTCTTGGTCTTCTTGAGCCGGTCGATGAGCAGGTCGATCGCCTGGTGCGAGTCCAGACCGGACAGCACCCGGCGCAGCTTGTGCAACACCGCGGCCTCGTCGGGGCTGAGCAGCAGCTCGTCCTTACGGGTACCGGACGGATTGACGTCGACCGCGGGGAACACCCGGCGCTCGGCGATCTTGCGGTCCAGCTTGAGCTCGGCGTTGCCGGTGCCCTTGAACTCCTCGAAGATCACCGTGTCGCCGGTCGAGCCGGTCTCCACCATCGCGGTGGCGATGATCGTCAGCGAGCCGCCGTTCTCGATGTTGCGGGCCGCACCGAGGAAACGCTTCGGCGGGTACAGCGCGGTCGAGTCGACACCACCGGAGAGGATGCGTCCCGAGGCGGGCGACGAGTTGTTGTACGCACGCCCCAGTCGAGTGATCGAGTCGAGCAGCACGACGACGTCCTTGCCCTCCTCGACCAGGCGCTTGGCCCGCTCGATCGCGAGCTCGGCGACCGAGGTGTGGTCTCCCGGCGGCCGGTCGAAGGTGGAGGCGATGACCTCACCCTTCACGCTCCGCTGCATGTCGGTGACCTCTTCGGGACGCTCGTCGACCAGGACGACCATGAGGTAGCACTCAGGGTTGTTGGTCGCGATGGCGTTCGCGATGGCCTGCAGGACGCTGGTCTTACCGGCCTTCGGCGGGCTGACAATCAGGGCACGCTGGCCCTTGCCGATCGGCATCACCAGGTCGATGACGCGGGTGGTGAGGATGTTCGGCGTGGTCTCGAGCCGCAGCCGCTGGTTCGGGTACAGCGGGGTGAGCTTGCCGAACTCGGGGCGACGCTTCGCCGCCTCCACGTCGCCACCGTTGACGGAGTCGATGCGGACCAGCGGGTTGAACTTCTGACGCTGGCTGCTGCCCGGGGCCTCGCCCTCGCGGGGAACGCGGACGGCACCGGTGATGGCGTCACCGCGACGGAGCCCGTTCTTGCGGATCAGGTTCATCGACACGTAGACGTCGTTCGGACCGGCCAGGTAACCGGAGGTCCGCACGAAGGCGTAGTTGTCCAGCACGTCGAGGATGCCGGCGACCGGCTGCAGGACGTCGTCCTCGCGGATCTCGGGCTCGCGCTCGCGGTTGTCCGCGCCGCCACCCTCGCCGCGGTCACGCCCACGACGACGCTCGCGGAAGCGCCGACCCCGACGGCCGCGACCTTCTCCGTCGTCCTCGCCGCCGCGGTCGTTGCGGTCACCACGCGGGCCGTTGTTGCCCTGGTTGCGATCGCCCTGGTTGCGGTCACCCTGGTTGCGGTCACCCTGGCTACGGTCACCCTGGCTACGGTCACCCTGGCTACGGTCACCCTGGCTACGGTCACCCTGGTTGCGATCGCCCTGGCTACGGTCACCCTGGTTGCGATCACCCTGGTTGCGGTCGCGACGGTTGCGCTCGCCGCGCTCACCCTGCTGGGACTCGCTGCCCTGCTGCTCGGTGCCGGTCGAGGCGTTCTCGCCCTGCTCGGCGGAACCGGCGGCCCGGGAGGCGCCGCGACGCTGACGGCCACGACGACCGCCCTGCTCGCCCTCGCCGGACTGCTCGCCCTCGGCGCGAGCCGAATCCGGAGCCTGAGTCGGCGCGGACACGGCGGCCGGAGCCTGAGCGGCGGGCGCCTGAGTGGCGGCGGGCGCCTCGACCTTGGCCGGAGCCTCGGTCGCGACGGCTGCAACCGCGGGTGCCTCGACCACGGTCTTGACGGCCTTGTTCGCCGCCGGGGCACCGCCCTGACGGTCCTTGATGGCCGCGATCAGGTCGCCCTTGCGCATGCCGGAGGTGCCCTTGATGCCGAGTTCGCCGGCGAGCCCGCGCAGTTCGGCGAGCACCATTCCGGACAGGCCCGCACCGCGGCGCGCATCGGCACGCTTGGTTGCGGCGGCCACGGCAGGGGCCGATTCTGAAGTCTGTGAACCGCTCTTCTCACTCGTCACGGCGGAAGCCGCAGAATCGAGCGCAGGAGGAGCGATCAGGTCCGTATCGGTCACGGAGATCCTTTCCTTCCCTCGCTCGCGCGTCGCAAAGTCGAGGGTTCGTCCCGAAGTTCAGTTCATACACTGAACCCGGATGTGCCGGACGTGTTCGCTGGATGGAACTTTCGGCTCGTCCGCCCCCGTGGGCCCGCATGCAGGCACATTTTCCGATCCATCACCGCAGAGAGATTCGCGAGAGGACCAAGCCAGGAACGCGCACCCGCAATTCGACGCTTCCGTTATTCGGAGAGCTCCGGAATTCGGGAGTTGATTGCCCTGGTAGAGCACCGGCGACTGACGCGCACGATGGGCGGACGATCCCCACAATAGCCGCGAACTGGATGCTCGGCAAGGTCCCGCCCTGCCGGTGTGCCCACCGCCACGATCGACGACCTGCCGAGCGGGGTCCGGTCAGTGAACCTGCACGCCGTCCGACACCTCGAGATCGAGCACGCGCAGCCCCTCCGCCTCCGCACGCCGGCGGAGTTCGTCGGGCAGCGCCGCGGTGGTCAGGGCCAGTACGGTCGGCCCGGCACCGGAGACCACCGCGGCGATGCCGTGCTCACGCAGCGTGGCGATCCACCGGGTCGTGACCGGCAGCGCCGAGGCCCGCTGCCGCTGGTGCAGCCGGTCCTCGGTCGCGCTCATCAGCAGCTCGGGACGCTCGGTGAGGGCGACCACGGCGAGCGCCGCCCGGCTCACGTTGAAGGCGGCGTCGGCGTGCGGGACCTGCTCCGGCAGCATCCCTCGGGTGTGCGCGGTGGACGAATGCTCGGACGGCACCAGTGCCACGATCCGAATGTCCGGGTGTACCTCGAGACGTGCGGCGAAGTACTGCTGCGGGCCGTCGGCAACCGTCGGCGCCTCGGACCACGAGACCACGGCGCCGCCGAGCACGCTGGCCGATGCATTGTCCGGATGCCCCTCGAACTCGGAGGACAGCTGCACCAGCTGCGCGGCGGTCAGCGCCAACGCGGGATCGAGGAGGGACACCAGCCCGTTGGCCGCGGCGAGCCCGCCGACGGCCGCGGACGCGGACGACCCGAGTCCACGAGAGTGCGGAATCACGTTGCGGCAGACCACGTCCAGGCCGCCGGCCCAGACGCCTGCGACCTCGAGGCCACGCTCGATCGCCCGCACCACGAGGTGCGAGGGGCCCCATGGCACGTCCTCGGCACCCTCGCCCTCGACCCGAACCGTCAGGCCGGCCGCGGTCGTCGTCACCGTGATCTCGTCGTAGAAGCCCAGCGCCATGCCCAGGGTGTCGAATCCGGGGCCGAGGTTGGCCGTCGACGCGGGTACCCGCGCCGTGACGGTCAACCCCGCCGGCAATGTCTGAGTCACTACGCCCTCTTCGATCCGCGAAGTGGCCACTAGACCAGCTCGAGCGCCGCGGCCACCGCCACCGGGTCGACCGGGATGGGCTGCACGGCAGGCATTCCCGCCAGCGCCGTGTCGGGGTCCTTGAGGCCGTTGCCGGTCACGGTGCACACCACGGTCAGGCCGGAGTCCAGCCAGCCCTCCTTGCGCGCGGCCAGCAGGCCGGCCACGGACGCCGCGGAGGCGGGCTCGACGAAGACGCCCTCGGTGCGGGCGATCAGCCGGTACGCCTCGAGGATCTCCTCGTCGGTGGCCGCCCGGAACGCGCCGTCGGACTGCTCCTTGGCGTTGACCGCACCGTCCCACGAGGCGGGCGAACCGATCCGGATCGCGGTGGCGATGGTCTCCGGGTCCTTGACCGGGGCACCGTGGACCAACGGGGCGGCACCGGCGGCCTGCACACCGAGCATCCGCGGACGCACCGAGGTGATGCCGTCGGCGTAGTACTCGGAGTAGCCGCGCCAGTACGCGGTGATGTTGCCGGCGTTGCCGACGGGCAGCGCGTGCACGTCGGGCGCCTTGCCGAGCGCGTCGCAGATCTCGAACGCCGCGGTCTTCTGCCCCTCGATGCGGACCGGGTTCACCGAGTTGACCAGGCCGATGGTCGGGAACTCGGCGGTGGTCTTGCGTGCCAGCTCCAGGCAGTCGTCGAAGTTGCCCTCGACCTGGATGATCTTGGCGCCGTGCATGACGGCCTGGGCCAGCTTGCCCATCGCGATCTTGCCCTGCGGCACCAGCACCGCACAGGTCATCTTCGCGACCGCCGCGTAGGCGGCGGCCGAGGCGGACGTGTTGCCGGTCGACGCGCAGAGCACGGCCTTCTGGCCACGGGCGAGCGCGTCGGTGACGGCCATGGTCATGCCACGGTCCTTGAACGAGCCGGTGGGGTTGAGCCCCTCGACCTTGAGGTACACGTCGCACCCGGTGAGCTCCGAGAGGTGCCCGGCGGGCAGCAGCGGGGTGCCGCCCTCCCGCAGCGTGATCGTCTTCCAGTTCGGGCCGATGGCGAGCCGGTCCCGGTACGCCTCGATCAGTCCGGGCCAGGGGGTGTGGACGGGCGTGTGCTGGCGGGGGCTATTCACTGGAACCTTCCAATCGGAGAACGCTGGTGACTGCGGTGACGAATTCGAGCTTGGCAAGGGCGGCAACGGTTTCCGACAGGTCTGCGTCGCTGGCCCAGTGGGTGACGACGATCAGCCGGGCACCGTTGCCGGCGCCCTCCTGCCGCACCGTGGAGATGCTGACGTCGTGCTTGGCGAACTCGGCCGCGACGGCCGAGAGCACGCCGGCACGGTCCGCGACCTCCATGTTGACGTAGTAACGGGTGGGGATCTCGCCGATGGGCGCGATCTTGAGGTCGGCGTACTTCGACTCGCGGGGGCCACGGCCGCCGTGCACCTTGTTGCGAGCCGCCATCACCAGGTCGCCCATCACGGCCGACGCGGTCGGCGCCCCGCCCGCACCCTGACCGTAGAACATCAGGCGGCCCGCCGCCTCGGCCTCCACGACGACCGCGTTGAACGCACCGTTCACCGAGGCCAGCGGATGGTCGTTCGGCACCAGTGCCGGGTAGACGCGCGCCGAGATGCGCTCCTCGCCCGCCTCGTTGGTGATGCGCTCACAGATCGAGAGCAGCTTGACGGTGCACCCCAGCGACTTGGCCGCCTCGAGGTCCGCCGACGTGATCTTCGAGATGCCCTCGCGGTAGACGTCGGCCGCGGTGACCCGGGTGTGGAACGCGATCGAGGCGAGAATGGCAGCCTTGGCCGCCGCGTCGAAGCCCTCGACGTCGGCGGTCGGGTCCGCCTCCGCGTAGCCGAGCCGGCCCGCCTCGGCGAGCGTGTCGGCGTAGTCGGCGCCGGTCTCGTCCATTGCGGAGAGGATGAAGTTGGTGGTGCCGTTGACGATTCCGGCGACCTTGTTGACGCGGTCGCCGGCCAGCGACTGGGTCAGCGGCCGGATCACCGGGATCGCGCCCGCGACCGCGGCCTCGAAGTACAGGTCGGCCCGCTGCTTCTCCGCGGCCTCGGCGAGTTCCCCGGTGTAGTCGGCCAGCAGCGCCTTGTTCGCGGTCACCACGGACTTGCCCGCGTTGAGCGCGGCCAGGATCAGCTTGCGGGGCACCTCGATGCCACCGATCACCTCGACGACGATGTCGACGTCGTCGCGGGCGACGAGCGAGTCGGCATCCGTGGTCAACAGCTCGGCAGGGACCCCACGGTCACCCTCGACGCTGCGGACCGCGATGCCGCGCAGCACCACCGGGGCGCCGACACGGGACTCGAGCTCGCGGGCGTGGTCGCGCAGAATCCGTACGACCTCACTGCCCACGTTGCCGAGGCCGAGGACCGCCACGCCGATCGTTGCGGCGCCGTTCGGTTCAGTCATGTTGCCTAACCTCCAAGCTGAGCAGATCTTCCACTGTCTCCCTGCGCAAGACGAGTCGGGACTCGCCGTCACGGACCGCGACCACTGCAGGCCGGGTCAACAGGTTGTAGCGGCTGGACATCGAGTAGCAGTATGCGCCAGTGGCGGCGACGGCAAGGAGATCTCCCGCGCCCACGTCCTCCGGCATCCAGGTGTCACGGATGACGATGTCACCGCTCTCGCAGTGCTTCCCCACCACCCGCGCGACGACCGGCTCGGCCGAGCTCTCCCGCGAGACCAGCCGGGCGTCGTACTCGGCCTGGTAGAGCGAGGTCCGGATGTTGTCGCTCATCCCGCCGTCCACGCTCACGTAGCGGCGAGTCGCGTTGCCGTCCAACCGGACGTCCTTGATGGTGCCCACCTCGTAGAGGGTCACCGTGCCGGGTCCGGCGATCGCGCGGCCGGGCTCGACCATCAGGGTCGGCGCGGACAGCCCCGCGGCGGCGGACTGGTCCGCGACGATCTTGGTCAGCTTCGCCGCCAGCTCGTCCACGGGGGGCGGGTTGTCGCTCGGCAGGTACGAGATGCCCAGTCCACCACCGAGGTCGACGATCGTGACCTGGGCGCAGCGCTCCGCGCCGAACTCGTTCTCCATCTCGCGGAGCAGCCCGATCACCCGGTGCGCGGCGAGTTCGAAACCGTCGACCTCGAAGATCTGCGAGCCGATGTGGCTGTGCAGACCGACGAGTCGCAGGTTGGCCGCGGCGAACACCGCGCGCACGGCGTCCATCGCCGCGCCGCCGGAGAGCGAGAAGCCGAACTTCTGGTCCTCGTGCGCGGTCGCGATGAACTCGTGGGTGTGCGCCTCGACGCCCACCGTGACGCGGATCAGGACGTCCTGGACCGCACCGAGTTCACCGGCGACGGCGTCGAGGCGGCCGATCTCCTGCATCGAGTCCACCACCACGTGCCCCACCCCGGCGGAGACCGCGGACCGCAGCTCGGAGACGGACTTGTTGTTGCCGTGCATGGTGATTCGCTCGGCCGGGAAACCTGCGTGCAGCGAGACCATCAGCTCGCCGCCGGACGCGACGTCCATCGACAGCCCCTCGTCGGCGACCCAGCGGGCGATCTCGCCGCACAGGAAGGCCTTCGACGCGTAGTGCACACGGTCGGCGGAACCGAAGGCCCGGGCCATGTCGCGGCAGCGGGACCGGAAGTCGTCCTCGTCGATCACGAACAGCGGCGTGCCGTACTCCTCGGCGAGCTCGGTGACGGCCACCCCGGCGAGCCGGACCACACCGTCCTCGCCGCGGCTGGCACCGCGCGGCCACACCGCCTCGGGCAGGTCGGTCATCTCCCCGGGCGCGACGGGACGCGGCGGCAGGCCCGGCGCGTGCGGGATCTCGGCGTGTCGCGGTCCGGCGGGATGCGTGCTCACATCCGCTCCGGGGCGCTGACGCCGAGCAGGCCGAGGCCGTTGGCGAGGGACTGACGGGTGGCACTGCACAGGGCCAGGCGCGCGGTGTTCAGCTCGCCGGCGACCTCGTCGCCCTGCGGCAGCACCCGGCACTCGGAGTAGAAACGGTGGTAGGCACCGGCCAGCTCCTCGAGGTAGCGGGCGATTCGGTGCGGTTCACGCAGGTCAGCGGCGGCGGACACGACCTTCGGGAAGTCGCCGATGGTTCGGATGAGCTCGCCCTCCCGGTCGTGGGTCAACAGTTCCAACTTGGGATTGTCGGTGGCCAGGCCGAGTTCCGCGGCGTTTCGGGTCAGCGAGGCGAGTCGCGCGTGTGCGTACTGCACGTAGTAGACGGGATTCTCGCTCGTCGTGCTCGCCCAGAGCTCGAGGTCGATGTCGAGGCTCGAGTCCACCGAGGAGCGGATCATCGCGTACCGGGCGGCGTCGACGCCGATCGCCTCGACGAGGTCGTCGAGGGTGATCACGGTGCCGGCCCGCTTGCTCATCTTCACCGCGACGCCGTCGCGCACCAGGTTCACCATCTGCCCGATCAGCACCTCGACGGTGTCCGGGTCGTCACCGAACGCCGCGGCCGCGGCCTTGAGCCGGCCGATGTAGCCGTGGTGGTCGGCGCCGAGCATGTAGATGCACAGGTCGAATCCGCGCGAACGCTTGTCCTGGAAGTAGGCGATGTCGCCGGCGATGTAGGCGGCGTTGCCGTCGGACTTGATGACGACGCGGTCCTTGTCGTCACCGAAGTCGGTGCTCTTGAGCCACCAGGCGCCGTCCTCCTCGTAGAGGTTGCCGCTGGTCTTGAGCGTGGTGACGGCCTTCTCCACGGCACCCGACTCGAACAGCGAGTTCTCGTGGAAGTAGACGTCGAAGTCGGTGCCGAACTCGTGCAGGGTCCGCTTGATGTGGTCGAACATCAGCGCGACGCCGATGGACCGGAAGACCTCCTGCTGCTCGTCGTCGGTCAGTGCGAGCGCGTCGGGACGCTGCCGCAGCACCTCCGCGGCGATGTCCGCGATGTAGGCCCCGGCGTAGCCGTCCTCCGGCGCGGGCTCGCCCTTGGCGGCGGCGATCAGCGAACGCGCGTACCGGTCGATCTGCGCACCGTGGTCGTTGAAGTAGTACTCGCGGGTGACGTCCGCACCCTGAGCCGCGAGGATCCGGCCGAGTGCGTCGCCGACCGCGGCCCAGCGGGTGCCACCGAGGTGGATCGGTCCGGTGGGGTTGGCGGAGACGAACTCCAGGTTGACCCGTCGGCCGGTCTGCGCGGTCGAGGCGCCGTAGGCGTCGCCCGCGGCGAGCACCTTCGCCACGATCGCACCCTGCGCGGCGGCCGCCAGGCGGATGTTGAGGAACCCGGGGCCGGCCACCTCGGCGGTCTCGATGCCGTCGGCCGCGGTCAACGCCTCGGCCAGCCAGGTCGCCAGGTCGCGCGGGTTGACGCCCGCTTTCTTGCCCACCTGCATTGCCACGTTGGTCGCGTAGTCGCCGTGTTCCGGGTTGCGCGGGCGTTCGACGGCAAGCGTCGCGGGCAGCACGGACACGTCCAGCTCGCGCGAGGTGAGGACCTCCGCGGCAGTCGCGCGCAGGAGTTCGGCAAGGTCAGCAGGAGTCACAGGTACTTATCCTATGGTCTCGCAGTTCAGAGCCTGCGCTCAGGCATAGAACGTACAGTGGGTGCGCCCACGGGGACGCCCCGTGCCACAGACTGTGTCCCACCACCGAAAGAGCACTCACCGATGCCCAGCGGTTCGGAAAATCGTGACGCCAAGAAGAGTGGCGCCAAGTCAGCCAAGGCGATGAAAGCCGCCAAGAAGAGTTCCGGCGGCGCCAAGACGAAGTCCGGGATGCCGAAGAGGCGCGAGATCCCGTGGATGACGATCGGCGCGGTCGTGGCCGTGCTGGCCCTGGTGGGCCTGCTCGCTTTCAGCCTGGTGCCCAAGTACCAGGACAAGGCCGCGGCCGACAAGTTCGCGCCGTCCGCCGAGAACCCCGACCCGTCCACCGCCATCGACGGCGTCGTGAAGAAGGACTACCCGGCCGCCCTGCACGTCGCCGCGACCCAGCGCGTGGCCTACGACCAGAGTCCGCCGTTCGGCGGCCCGCACGACGCGACCTGGGCCACCTGCACCGGCATCGTCTACCCGACCGCCATCCGCACCGAGAACGCGGTGCACTCGCTCGAGCACGGCGCCATCTGGATCGCCTACAACCCCGACAAGGTCTCGGACGCCGACGTGGACACCCTGAAGTCCAAGGTCGACGGCAAGGCCTACATGCTGATGTCGCCTTACCCGGGCCTGGACTCCCCGATCTCGCTGCAGAGCTGGGGCCACCGGCTCCAGGTGGACAGCGCCGACGACAAGCGGATCAACGAGTTCATCGCCGCACTGCGCCTGAACAACTTCGGCGCGTACCCCGAGAAGGGCGCGAGCTGCTCGACCATCCCGGGCGCGTTCGATCCCGACAACCCGCCGGCATTCGACCCGACCGCACCCGGCCCCGACGCCGTGACCATGGACGGCACGGGCATCACGCCCGACACCGGTGAGCTCGGCGGACTCGAGGGCCTGATTCCCCCGGCCGCACCCGCGGCCCCGGCCCCGGCACCTGCACCCGCACCGGCACCCGCACCGGCGGGCAGCAATGGCTGACCAGCCGCAACAGGCTGAGACCGGCGCCGCGGGGGGCGGGGGCAACGTACGCAGCCAGCGCACGGCCCTCGCCGTGCTGGGCCTGATCGCCGCGATCGCGGTCGGGTTCGGGCTCGGCTTCCTGGCCAACCAGTTCCTGCACGACGAGCAGCCCGCGACCCCGGTCGCGGGCTCGGTCGACGTCGGGTTCGCGCAGGACATGACCGTGCACCACAACCAGGCGGTGGAGATGGCGGCGATCGCGATCGCCAACGCCGAGGACCCCATGGTCCGTGACCTGGCCTACGACATCCTCACCACCCAGCAGAACCAGATCGGCCAGATGACGGGCTGGTTGTCGCTGTGGAACCAGCCGCTGCTGCCGACCGGCGACTACATGACGTGGATGGATTCCGGCCACGACATGTCCGGTCACGGCACGTCCCCGTCCGGCACCGCCGAGCAGCAGTCCGGCATGGCCACCATGCCCGGCATGGCCAGCAGCGAGGACATGGCCGCGTTGCGGCAGGCCCGCGGCGCGGCCGCGGACGTGTTGTTCCTCCAGTTGATGCTGCGCCACCACGAGGGCGGCCTGCACATGATGGAGTACGGCGCCCAGTACGCGGACGTGCCGACCGTCCGCGACCTCGCGCAGACGATGGTCGACACCCAGCAGTCCGAGTCCCACCGGATGACGCAACTGCTCACCGAGAAGGGCGCGGCACCGCTGCCGATGAACTAGTCGGCGAACCAGGCACTGCCGGGCTCGTGCGCACCTCGCCGGTGTGCACGGGCCCGGCGGCGTCTCACCCCGTGGGCGGGGCGGTGAACCCCCACGTCCACTCGCGCACCTCGGGCAGGTCCTCGAGGTGTTCGCGCACGTAGTCGTGGTGCCGGGCCAGCTGGGCGCGGCAGAAGTCGGCCAGTTCGGTGCCCCGTTCCGGGATCCGACGCGCGCGTCGCAGCGCCTCGAGCACCAGGTGGTACCGGCTCATCCGGTTGAGCACGACCATGTCGAACGGCGTGGTCGTGGTGCCCTGCTCACTGAATCCCCGCACGTGGAATCGCTCCGGCCCGGTCCGGCCGTGCAGCAGTTCGTGCACCGCCCGCGAGTACCCGTGGAACGCGAACACCACGTCGGTCCCGGCGGTGAACAGCCCGACGAACTTCTCCTCGGGAAAACCGTGCGGGTGCACGCTCTCCGGCAGCAACGCCATCAGGTCCACCACGTTGACCACGCGGACCTGCAGGTGCGGCACCCACACGCGCAGCAGTTCGGCGGCCGCCAGGATCTCCTGGGTCGGCACGTCGCCCGCCGCCGCGAGCACGATGTCGGGCTCGTCCGGCACCCCGGGCACCCGTTCCTCCGTGCCCGCCCAGCCCCACACCGAGGCGCCGGCCGCGCAGTGCTCGTCGGCCTCCTCGAGCGTGAGGTACTGCAGGTGCGGCTGCTTGTCCACGACGATCAGGTTGACGTGGTCGGTGCTGCGCAGGCAGTGGTCGGCGATGGAGAGCAGGGTGTTGGCGTCCGGCGGCAGCCACACCCGCACCACCTGTGGCGCCAGTGGGATGGCCGCGTCGATCATGCCGGGCCCCTGGTGGCTGAACCCGTTGTGGTCGTTGCGCCAGCAGGTGCTGGTCAGCAGCACGTTCAGCGACGACACCGGCGCCCGCCACCGCAGCTCGGCGGCGTGTTGGAGCCACTTGGTGTGCTGGATCAGCATGGAGACGCTCACCATGGCGAACGCCTCGTAGCTCGCGAAGATCCCGTGCCCGCCGGTCAGCAGGTAGCCCTCGAGCCAGCCCTGGCAGAGGTGCTCGCTGAGCACCTCCATGACCCGGCCGTCCGGCCCTAGTCCGTCGTCGTCCGCCGTCGACGGCAGCTGCCAGCAGCGGTCGGTGACCTCGAACACCGCACCGAGCCGGTTGCTGGCCGTCTCGTCGGGGCAGAAGAGCCGGAACCGGCCGCCGCCGTCGGGGCGGGTGGTGTCGGCGTAGAGGTCCCGCATCAGCTCCCCCAGCACCCGGGTCGTCTCGTGCAGGGTGGTCGCCGGCATGTCGATCTCGAGCGCGTAGCGGGCGAGGTCCGGGATCGCGAGCGGCGTCCGCAACCGGCCGCCGTTGGCGTACGGCGTGGCGCCCATGCGCTTGTCTCCGACCGGCGCCAGCGCCGCCAGTTCCGGAACCAGCGCGCCGGCGGCGTCGAACAGTTCGTCGGGGCGGTAGGAGCGCATCCACTCCTCCAGCAGCGCCAGGTGGGCGGGGTTGTCCCGGACCCCGGACAGCGGCACCTGGTGCGCGCGGTGGGTGCCCTCGATCAGCACCCCGTCCACCGTGTGTGGCCCCGTCCAGCCCTTGGGCGTGCGCAGCACCACCGCCGGCCACCGTCGGCCGCGGGTGTCGACTCCCGACCGCGCGGCACGCTGGATCTCCGCGATCCTCGCGTGCGCCGACGCGACCGCCGCGTCGAGCGCCCGGAACACCGGCCTCGGGTCGTCCCCGGCCACCACGACGGGCTCCCAGCCCTGCCCGGCGAGGTAGGCGCACACGTCGTCGTCGGAGCTGCGGCCCAGGACGGTCGGGCCGGCGATCTTCGCGCCGTTGAGATGCAGGATCGGCAGCACCGCCCCGTCCCGGCGGGGGTTGAGGAACGCCGGCAGCTTCCAGGACGCGGACAGCGGGCCGGTCTCGGCCTCGCCGTCGCCGATCACACAGGCCACCAGCAACTCCGGCCGGTCGAACGCCGCCCCGCCGGCGTGCGCGAGGGCGTACCCGAGTTCCCCGCCCTCGTGGATGCTGCCAGGGGTCTGCACGCTCACGTGGCTCGGGATGCCGCCGGGGGTGGAGAACTGGCGGCACAGCCGCTGCACCCCCTCGGCGTCGCGGCCGACGTGCGGGTAGACCTCCGAGTAGGTGCCCTCGAGGTAGGTCGATGCCACCAGGGCCGGGCCGCCGTGCCCGGGTCCGGTCACGTACAGCACGTCCGCGCCGGTCCGCCGGATGTGACGGTTGAGTACCGCGTAGATCGCGGACAGACCCGGGCTGGTCCCCCAGTGCCCGAGCAGCCGTGGCTTGACGTGCTCGGGTCTGAGCGGGTCGCGCAGCAAGGCGTTGTCCTGCAGGTAGATCTGCGCCACCGTCAGGTAGTTGGCGGCGTCCCACCACCGCAGGTCCAGGTCGAGCTCGGCGTCGGTGTAGCTCTGGTCTGCCATCGAAGAGACCCTTCGGTATTCGTGGTTGAACCCGTGCTGATCACTCTGCGTCACCATTGCGCTGCCGAACCCGCGCCCGCGTCCGTCGAACCGCCGGTTTCTCCCCGCGGGCACCGGGCGCGTACCAGGCACTTTACCCAATCCGGGGGCCCAAATATGGATCCGGCGAGTCATGGGTTACGCTAACCCCGCCCAATGGCACGCCGGAAGTTTTCGGCGGGCCCCCGTAGCTCAGGGGATAGAGCGTTCGCCTCCGGAGCGAAAGGCCGCAGGTTCGAATCCTGCCGGGGGCACCACCATTTGACGCGGGAACCCCGATCCAGGGAACTGGATCGGGGTTCTTGCGTTTGTCGGCGCTACCGGCCGCCGAGGGCCGCGAGCGGGGCCATGTCGAAGTAGTCCCGCCAGGCCGCGATCTTGCCGTCCTCGTCGACCTCGAACACCCCCGTCACCGGCAGTTCGACGACGGTGCCGTTGATCGTGAACACGTCGGTGCGCTCGTTCATCACCACGCGGCCGGCACTGGCCTGGTGGTGGATCGTGAACACGATGCCGCCGAACGCCCCGAGGAACCCGGCGAGGAAGTCCTTGATCGCGGGCTTCCCCACCACGGGTTCCATCGGAATGTTGTGGTAGACAGCATCTTCGGCGAAGTACTCGGCGAGCGTCTCGGGGTTCGAGTCCGCCCAGCGGGCGCAGAACTCGGTGACGACGGCGTCTGCATCCATGGATGCTCCTAGCGTGGGTGCGACTCGGCGCGGATCGGACGCGGCCCCGGTCGGGCGCGTCGGCGCCGGGTCCTCACACTCTCACGCGGGCCCGGAGACCAGGCCCGGTTTCGGCGCCGCTGCGCCGGTCTGGAGGTCGGCGACCACCCGGGCCATCTGCGGGTCACGGTCCGGGTCCGCGGGCAGCGTCAGGGTGACCCCGTCCGCCAGCCCGGCCACCCGGCGGCGGACGGCCTCGGCCAGCTCCGGGTAGCGCGCGGTGGGCAGCATCGCGTCGAGCACGTCGTCGGTGACCACCTCCCGCAGCTCGGACCACGAGTCGCGCCGGACCATCCGGGCCAGCGGCTCACGCAGGTGTCCAAGACCGCACCGCACCAGCTCCTGGTGGTAGGCCGGCGTCGAGTAGAGGAAGGCGAAGAGCCGGCGCTGGCGCTCCCGCTCGCGGTCCACCTCCGCTTCCGTCTCGCCGGTGATCACCTGCACGCCCGCGACGAGTTCGAGGTCGGCGAGGGTTCGGCCGGCGGACGCGGCACCGGCGCTCAGCGCGGGCCGGCAGTCGGACTCGAGGTACTGCGGGCTGGAGTTGGTGGGGTGGGTGATGAAGCCGTCGGCCAGTTCCCCTGCCACCGTGCACATCCGGCGCCCCACCCCGCCCAGGTAGACGGGCGGTGTCGGGGTCTGCGCGTCGGGTCCCGGGTTGAAGTACGGCTGCATCCGCCGGAAGCGGTAGTGCTCGCCGTCGAAGACCGTCAGCTCGCCGGTCCGGAAGGTCTCGAACGCCGCGTGCACCACCCGCACGTACTCGGCCATCCGCGCGGCGGGCGCCGACCACGGCATCGCGTACCGCTCCTCGATGTTCTGACGTACCTGGCAGCCGAGCCCCAACTGGAAGCGTCCGCCGGAGAGCCGTGAGAGGTCCCACGCGGTGTACGCGGTCAGCAGCGGGCTGCGGACGAAGGCCAGCGCGACGGAGGTGCGGACCACGATCCGCTCGGTCGCCTGCAGGGCCTGCAGGGCCAGCATGAACGGGTCGTGCACGGTCTCGGAGACGTGCAACCCGTCGTAGCCCGCCGCCTCCGCGCGCCGCGCGTAGGCGCCGATGTCCGCCAGTCCGAGCCTCGGGTCCGTGCCCGTGTACACCTTCACCCGACAGTTGTACCCGAGGCGGACCCGGACCCGAGGCGCCGTGGTCAGCGCAGCGGTTCGATGATCGCGGTGATCGCCGCGATCGCCGCGCCCGAGATCGCGAAGTGCTCGGTGATCGACACCGTGAGCGTGCCCTCGCCGGACCGCATGTCGAGCAGGAAGCGGGCCACCACCTGGGAGCCCCACTCGTTCAGCTGGAGGTCCCGGATCCCGGTGATCGGCTCGTACTGGTGACCGTGCTCGAGCTCGTACCGGATCTCCGCACCGCTGCTGCCGGTGCGCTGGCCGTTCTCCACCCGGAGGCAGTTCTCCGCCAACCGCACCTTCGAGGCGTCGTGGGTGACGAGCGAGTCCAGATACTCGCGGACCAGCGCCACCGACTGGCTGCCCGCCGCCGCGGTGAGCGTCGCGATCTCGCCCAGCAGCGTGCCCGCCACCTCCGGCCGGCAGATCAGCAGGTCCGGCAGGTAGGGACGGGTCTCGTTGTAGCGCAGCGCACTACCGTCCACCCGGGAACAGTGCAGCCCGGCCGCCTGGGCCACGCCGACCGGTGCGGCGGAGTCCCACTCCCACTGCCCACCGGCGTGCACGTACGCGTCCGCCTCTCCGCGCAGCACCGCCATCGCCTTCGCACCCGCCGAGCCCATCGGGACCAGCTCGGCATCGACGCGGCGGGCCAGCTCCGTGACGAACGCGGGTGGGCGACTGCCGCTCACCAGGATTCGGAGCGGTCCGGGCGCGCGCTCGGCGAGTCCGACCGCACCGGAGGTGTACACCGCACCCAGGGCGGGCTGCGCCACCGCCGCCTCGGTGATCCCGCGGCCACGCTCCCACAGCGCCACGTGCACGGCCCAGTCGTCGCGGCCCGGCAGCCCGTACTCCTTGGAGCCGTCGAGGGGGTCGATGATCCACACGCGGTCCCGGTCGAGTCGCGCGAGGTCGTCGGCCGACTCCTCGGAGAGCACGGCGTCGGCGGGACGCCCCTCCGCGAGGAGGTCGAGGAGCAAGGTGTTGGCCTCCTTGTCCCCGCGCCTCCCCAGCGCCCGCGCCTGGGCCGGGTCGAGCGGGGTGGCACCGAGCTCCCCGGCACGGATCTCGGTCAACAGCTCACCCGCACGGGCGGCCAGGTCGGCGGCAAATTCGGCGTCGGCATTCATACAGACAGATATTCCACGATCCGCACGGCCTGCGCAGCCGGATCGCCGTCCTCGGGGGTCAGCACCAGTTCGGCGTGCTCGGGCCGCTCGTACGGGTCGTCGACTCCGGTGAACCCGGTGATCTCCCCCGCCCTCGCCTTGGCGTACATGCCCTTCGGGTCCCGGGCCTCGCACTGCTCGATCGGGGTGTCGACGAAGACCTCGACGAACGGGATCCCGGCCGCCTCGTGCTGGGCCCGCACCCGGTCCCGGTCCTCACGGTAGGGACTGATCAGCGAGGCCACCGCGATCACCCCGGAGTCCGCGAGCAGCTGCGCCACCTCCCCCACCCGGCGGACGTTCTCGGCCCGGTCGTCGGCGCTGAATCCGAGGTCCGAGTTGAGTCCGTGGCGCAGGTTGTCTCCGTCGAGCCGGTAGGCCGGTACCCCGGCCGCGACCAGCCGTCGTTCGAGTTCCACGGCGACGGTGGACTTTCCGGACGCCGACAGGCCGGTCAACCAGACCGTGGCGCCGCGGGTGGCCCGCTCCTCGCGGGAGACCGCGGCGGAGTGCCACACCACCTTCGACTCCTTGAGCGTGGGCCCGGTGATCATCCCGGCCGCGACGGTGGCGCCGGTGGCCTCGTCGACCAGGATGAAGCTGCCGGTGACGCGGTTGCGACGGTACGGGTCGAACAGCAACGGCTGCTGGGTCTTGAGCTGCACGCGGCCGATCTCGTTGAGCTGCAGGCGTTCCGCGGACTCGTCGCGGTGCAGGGTGTTGACATCGAGCCGGTAGTCGAGACTCACCACCTGTGCCTTGGTGGCCCGGGTGGTGTGCAGCAGCGAGTACCGCGCGTTCTCGCTCAGTGCCGACTGCTCGGTCAGCCAGCAGACCATCGCGTCGACCTCCTGGCCGACGAGGGGGCGGTTGTTCGGCCGGCACAGCATGTCGCCGCGGCCGATGTCGATGTCGTCGGCGAGCTGGACGCAGACGGCCGACGGCGCGAATGCCTCCTCGACCGGCACCCCGCCCGGCCCGTAGACGGCCGCGACGGTGGAGGTGAAACCGGACGGCAGCACCACCACCTCGTCGCCCGCCTTGAACACGCCGCTGGCGACGGTGCCCGCGTAGCCGCGGAAGTCGCGGCGGGCGGCGTCGGTCTGCTGCTGCGGGCGGATGACGTACTGGACCGGGAGCCGCGCGTCGATCAGGTTGCGGTCCGAGGCGATGTGCACCTCCTCGAGGTGGTGCAGCAGCGACGAGCCCTCGTACCAGGGCATGTTCTCGGTGCGGGTGACGATGTTGTCGCCCTTGAGTGCGGAGACCGGGACGAAGGTCAGGTCGTGGATGTCCAGCTTGATCGCGAACTGCCGGAACTCCTCCTTGATCTCCTCGAAGCGCTCCTGCGACCAGTCGACCAGGTCCATCTTGTTCACGCACAGCACCAGGTGCGGGATGCCGAGCAGGGTGGAGAGGAACGCGTGCCGCCGGGTCTGCTCGAGCACGCCCTTGCGCGCGTCGACCAGGATCAGCGCGAGATCCGCGGTGGACGCGCCGGTCACCATGTTGCGGGTGTACTGCTCGTGTCCGGGGGTGTCGGCGACGATGAACTTGCGGCGCGGCGTGGCGAAGTAGCGGTGTGCGACGTCGATGGTGATGCCCTGCTCGCGTTCGGCGCGGAGGCCGTCGGTGAGCAGCGCCAGGTCGGCGTACTCGTCGCCGCGGGCGCGGCTGGTGCGCTCGACGGCCTCGAGCTGGTCCTCGAAGATCGACTTGGAGTCGTAGAGCAGCCGACCGATCAGCGTGGACTTGCCGTCGTCGACACTGCCCGCGGTGGCCACCCGGAGCAGCTGGAGCTGATGCTGGGACTGGGCCATCAGAAGTACCCCTCCTTCTTGCGGTCTTCCATCCCGGCCTCGGAGATGCGGTCGTCGGCGCGGGTGGCGCCGCGCTCGGTGATCCGGCTGGCGGCCACCTCGGTGACCACCTCGGCCGCGGTGGCCGCCGAGGACTCGACGCAGCCGGTGCAGGTGGCGTCGCCCACGGTGCGGAAGCGGACCAGCTCGTCGCGGGCCTCCTCGCCGGGCAGCAACGTCAGGAAACGGGTCTGCGCCAACAGCATTCCGTCGCGCTCGACCACCGGCCGGCGGTGCGCGTAGTAGATCGACGGCAGCGCGATGTCCTCCTCGAGGATGTACTGCCAGATGTCGAGTTCGGTCCAGTTGGAGATCGGGAACACCCGGATGTGCTCGCCCTTGCGGTGCCTGCCGTTGTAGAGGTTCCACAGTTCGGGACGCTGCGCCCGCGGGTCCCACTGCCCGAACTCGTCTCGGAAGCTGAACACCCGCTCCTTGGCCCGCGCCTTCTCCTCGTCCCGGCGGGCGCCGCCGAAGACCGCGTCGTACCCGTTCTCCCGGATCCCCCGCAGCAGGGTGTGGGTCTGCAGCCGGTTGCGGCTGGCCCGCGGACCCGTCTCCTCGACCACGCCGCCGGAGTCGATGTCGTCCTGCACCCCGGCGACCACCAGTCGCAGCCCGAGCCGCTCGACCGTCTCGTCCCGGAACTCGATCACCTCGTCGAAGTTGTGCCCGGTGTCGACGTGCATCACCGGGAACGGCAGCGGCGCCGGCCAGAAGGCCTTGGCCGCGAGGTGCAGCATCACCACCGAGTCCTTGCCCCCGGAGAACAGGAGCGCGGGCCGCTCGAAGGTGGCGGCGACCTCACGGAAGATGTGCACCGACTCCGCCTCGAGCGCACCCAGGTGGGACAACTCGTATCTCGGCGGGGACGAACTGAGTGGCGGGGACTGTGCGGTCATCTTGGCTCCGGTTCAGGCTCACAGGGTCGGAGATCGGTACATTTATGTACCGCATCGGTACCAAATTGCGGGTCTGCGCCCGACCTTAGAACGTGTTGCAGAACCGGTCAATGCCCCGACGGCACCGCCCCGGCACACCGACGCCCTCAGCGCACCGGAGCCCGGCCCCCCACCTCGGCGGTCACCGCGTTCGCCGCCGCCACGAGCGCCCGGCCCCGGCGCGCGATCTCGGTGCCACTGATCGATCCGCCCACATCGAGGGTCATCACCAGCGTCTGCCGCCCGTCCGCGTCGTAGCTCGGGGCGGCGATCAGGCTGACCGGGTACTCGACGTCCGCGGACGTTTCGCGACCGAGATAGACCCGTTCGCCGAGACTCGAGACCATCTCGCCCACCAGTTCGCGCAGCTCGGCCGGCAGGTCTCGACCGGCAACCCCGGCCATCAGGGAGAACAGCCGTCGCCCCGTCGGCGTGAGGCGCTCGACGAGGTAGCCCGTCTCCCGGCAGTCGTCGACGACGCTCCGCAGCAGGTCGCGATCGAGCACGACGGGGAATGCCGGCTCGCGCCCGAGCCACCGCGTGAAGTCCTCGTCGTGGCTCCACAGGACGTACATCAGCCCGACCGGCGGCGCGAAGGGGTACACCTGCCCGACCTTGGCGACGGTTCGTCCGGCCTCGACACCGGACGGGGCCGCGACCTCGAGGATCATGACCTGGTCCCCCACCACCGCGGACGCCGTGCAGATCGCGCCGAACTCCTCGGCCAGCGCATCCAGGTACGGCCGGACGATGGGGCCGACCGCGAATCCCCGCTGCGCGGCCCGGCCGGCGACTATCAGCGCCGGCCCGAGTCCGTACTTCGCCTCCGGGTCCCGGGTGAGGTACCCGCCGCCGACCAGGGCGGTGAGGATGCCCAGACAGGTCGGCTTGCTCATCCCCAACGCCCGGGCGAGCTCGGAGAGGCCGAACCGTCGCTCGGGCCGGGCGACGAGGTGATCGAGCACCTGGATCACCCGATCGGTCGGGGGCGAACGGCGCCCGGTGACGGCATCCGGCTCGACAGCCATTGACCACTCCTTAGAACACGTTCTATGGTCGGGGCAACAAATTTCCTACCACTTGGGTACATATTTGTACCACCTGAACGCGAGGAGCGGGAGTGCTGACAGATCCACTGGCCGAGGCGATCGCCGAGGCCGAGAAGCTGGTCGAGGCCGCGCCGCACATCCGGTCCGAACACGACCTGCTCGAGGGCTACCAGTACCTCGCGGGCGGCATCCTGGCCACCGTGCACGCGGCCTGGGCCACCGAGAAGACGCATCCGGGCTTCATCCAGGGCACCGGCCCGTACACGAAGATGGGCCTGGACAACCCCGACACCCTGTACTTCGGCACCCGCGTCAACGACGACGCCGAGTACGTCGTCACCGGCACCCGGGGCACCACCTGCGACCTCAGCTTCCAGGTGCTCAGCGGCAACTACACCGATTCCAACGTGCCCGGCAGCGCATCGGCGTTCGACGACCGGGACATCGACATCGACGCCGACGGCAACTTCGAGGTCCGGTTCGGGCCCGCGGGCGGGGCATGGGCCGAGAAGAACGCCGGGCGCCGCAACTACTTCACGCTCGCGCCGGGCGCGTCACAGCTGGTGGTGCGCGAGGTCTACAGCGACTGGTCCCAGCGCCGGGGCACCGTCCGCGTCGAGCGTGTGGACCGCAGGGGCGTCCCGTTCGATCCGCTGACGCCCGAGGAGACGGCGAAGCGCTTCGCCCGGGCCGGCAAGGCCCTGGTCAGCCGGGTCAAGACCTGGCTGCAGTTCCCCGAGTGGTTCTACCTCAAGCTGCCGGTGAACACGATGACCGAGCCGCGGCTGACACCGGGCGGCCTGGCCACCCAGTTCTCCTCGGTCGGGCACTACGAACTCGCCGACGACCAGGCGATGATCATCACCGTCCCGAAGTCCGACGCGCCGTACCAGGGTTTCCAGCTCGGGAGCATGTGGTACATCTCGCTGGACTACACCGGACACCAGACGTCGCTGAACAACACCCAGGCCCAGGCGGACCCGGACGGCATGATCCGCATGGTGGTCTCGGAGCGGAATCCCGGCGTCACCAACTGGATCGAGACCGTCGGCCACCCGCGGGGCATCCTGCAGTTCCGCTGGCAGCGCACCTCGCGGGAGTTCACCCCGGCCGACGGCCCGACCGTCGAGGTGGTCGGCATCGACGAGGTCGCCGCGAAACTGCCCTTCCACGAACAGAACAAGATCACGCCRGAGGACTGGACCGCCCGCATCGCGGAGCGCCAGGCCGCCGTCGCCAACCGCATGCTCGGATAGGACTCACCGTGACAAACCTGTTGCAGGACAAGATCGTCGTCATCTCCGGGGTCGGCCCCGCACTCGGCCGGACACTGGCCCTGCGGTTCGCCGCCGCCGGCGCGGACCTGGTGCTGGCCGCACGGACGCAGGCCCGGCTCGACGAGGTGGCCAAGGAGGTCACCGACCTGGGCCGGCGCGCGGTGACCGTCGCCACCGACATCACCGACCACGACTCGGCGGAGCACCTGGTCGCCGCCAGCGTCGAGGCGTACGGCCGGGTGGACACGCTGGTCAACAACGCCTTCTCCGTCCCGTCGATGAAGCCGTTGGCGCGCACCGACTTCCAGAGCATCCGCGACGCCGTCGAGCTGACGGTGCTCGGCGCGCTGCGGCTGACGCAGCTGTTCACCCCGGCACTCGAGGAGTCCAAGGGGTCGGTGGTGAACATCAACTCGATGGTGCTGCGGCACTCGCAGGAGCGCTACGGCAGCTACAAGATGGCCAAGGCGGCCCTGCTGGCGATGTCGCAGTCGCTCGCGACCGAACTGGGCCCCAAGGGAATCCGGGTCAACTCGGTGGCGCCGGGCTACATCTGGGGCGACACCCTCAAGGGGTACTTCGCGCACCAGGCCGAGAAGTACGGCATGACGGTCGAGCAGATCTACCAGGCCACCGCCGCGAACACCGACCTCAAGCGGCTGCCCGAGACCGAGGAGGTCGCGGACGCGGCGCTCTTCCTCGCCTCCCCGATGGCCAGCGCCGTCACCGGGCAGTGCCTCGACGTCAACTGCGGCGAGTTCCACCACTAGAAGGTCGAGACAGATGACTGAACGCACCAGTGCCGAGCGGACGACCGTCGGCACCGTCGAGGACCTGCACGCCTCGGCCACCAAGATGACCGGGCTGACCGACTTCGGCGTCGACGACTACACCGAGGCCCTCGGCGTCCTGCTCGACTCCTACGCCCGGGACGAGGACCTGACCCCGTTCGGCAGCAAGATCTCCCGGGTGTTCCTGCGCGGCGCGCTGGTGGCCCGGCTGCTGTCCGAGGCCGCGTGGAAGCAGCATCCCGAACATGCCGGCGTCGCGATCGAGCGGCCGATCTTCGTCACCGGCCTGCCCCGCACGGGCACCACCGCCCTGCACCGGCTGCTCACCGTCGACCCGGCCCACCAGGGCCTGGAGATGTGGCTGACCGAGATGCCGCAGCCGCGGCCGCCGCGCGAGAGCTGGGGGTCGAACCCGGTCTTCCAGGGCATCGAGGCCCAGTTCAGCAAGCACCACGTCGAGCACCCCGAGTTCATGGGAGTGCACTACATGTCGGCCGCCGAGGTCGAGGAGTGCTGGCAGCTGCTGCGGCAGACCTTCAAGTCGGTCTCCTACGAGTGCCTGGCCAACCTGCCCACGTACTCGAAGTGGCTCGAGGGACAGGACTGGACCAACGCCTACGCGCGGCACAAGAAGAACCTGCAGCTGATCGGGCTTCCCGATCGCGACCGCCGGTGGGTGCTCAAGAACCCGAGCCACCTGTTCGCGCTCGACGAGCTGCTCGCGGTGTATCCCGACGCGCTGATCGTGCAGACCCACCGCGCGCCGAGCACCATCATCCCGTCGGTGTGCAGCCTCGCCGAGCAGGCCACCGACGGCTGGTCCAACAAGTTCAAGGGCGAGGTGATCGGCCGCAGTCAGCTCGAGCTGTGGGCGCGCGGTCTCGAGCAGTTCACCGAGGCGCGGGCCAGGCACAACCCGGCGCAGTTCATCGACGTCGACTACCACGACTTCGTCGCGGACCCGCTCGGCACCGTGGAGGGCATCTACACCACGTTCGGCCTGCCGCTGACCTCCGCCGCGCAGGGGGCGATGGAGGCCATGCACGAGGAGAGCCACAGCGGGCCGCGCCGCCCCTCGCACAAGTACACCCTCGAGGAGTTCGGGCTCACCGCCGCCGAGGTCGAGGAGCGTTTCGGCGCCTGAGACAGCTCGGGGAGCAGATCCGGCCGGCCTGGCGGGATCTGCTCCCCGGTCCGTCCGGACGAAAAACAGGTATGCACCCGGGTAGGTCGGCCGTCGCCGGCAGGGGCGCGCGCTGACACAGTGTGATTCACATCACCAGCCACGACCCGCCGAGGTTCCCATGCACCAAGACCAGCAGGTTTCCCCGCCCAGCACGCCGGCCGCCCCCGCGTCGGACGGACTGTTCATCAAGCGCTGCGCGAACTGCGCCACGCTGCTCGCGCCGCTGACCGAGACGTGCACCTCCTGCCGGGGCACCGAGCTCGGAGCGGTACTCAGCTCCGGCGCCGGAGCGATCGTGTCGTGGCAGCCGGCGGCTCCCGCACCGCACCCGGGCCAGACCCCCGGCGCGGTCGCCATCGTCAAGCTCGACGACGGCCCGAGGATCTACACCTGGATCGAAGGCGAGGTCCCGACCCCGCCCGACCTTCCCGTGCGGGTCCGGTTCCGGCCGACGCGCGACGGCGAGCGGTCCCCCCTGTTCGTCGTCAGTTCGACCGCGCCGACCGCCGCCACGACGGCGGGTGCCGCATGATCGCCGGCGGCAGGACCGATGCCGAGCGGATCCAGGCGTGGCGTCGGCTGTGCGACTACCTCGCCCGCAACGGCGCCGTCAGCCCGCACTCGCGGTGGGTGGTCAACTTCGCGATCACGTGGGCACCGTTCGGCGGCGCGAGTCCGGCCGAGCTGCTCGAGACGTTCGGCGTCTCACCCGGGCGGTACATCCAGATGCTCCGCGAGGCCCTCGATCCGCACGGCGCCGCCGACTACGTCGGGACCGTCAAGCGTCAGCTGTCGGAATCGCTGCTGCAGGCCTGGGCGGGCGCCGACCCCGCGAGGTCCCGGGCGCGACGCGCCGCGTAACGGCCGGTCCAAGGATGTTCGTCTCGCCCACCCGAGAGGGCGCGGGAACTACCTGCCGGTCAGACGAGATGCCGAGCGAGCAGCTCGTCGACCCGGTCCGGCGCCTCGTCCGGGATCCAGTGGCTGACCCCGCGCAGCGTCTCGAAGGTGTACGGGCCGTCGACGTACCGGGCGGACAGCTCGGCGCCGACCCGGCCGACCGCGGTGTCCCCGTCGCTCCACACGTGCAGGGTGGGCACCCGCACCTTGCCCGCCGTCGCGCGCCACGTGGTCAGCGCCATCGCGCGGTACCAGTTCAATCCGCCTCGGGCCCGGGACTTCTCGCGCATCGGCGGGAGGTCCCGATCCGCGACCTCGGCGCTCATGCCGCTGCCGAGATGGGCGCGGCGGATCACCTGGTCGGAGGCGAACAGCCGTTCCGGCAGCCAGGGCAGCTGGTACAGGAGCATGTACCAGGACTTGACGATCTGACTGCTGGTGAGCAGCGCCCGCACGAACGCCGCCGGGTGCGGCACCGACAGCGCGGTGAGCGTGCGCACGTGGTCCGGGCGCTGCGCGGCGACGCGCCAGGCCACCGCGGCGCCCCAGTCGTGGCCGACCAGGTGCACCGGACCCAGGCCCGCCTGCTCGATCAGCGCGACCACGTCCTGGTTCAGCTCGGCGGACCGGTAGGCCCGGCGCGAGTGGGGGCGCGCACCGACCGAACAGCCACGCAGGTCCGGCGCGAGGGTGCGGAACCCGCGTCGGTGCAGCAGCGGCGCGAGCCGGTCCCAGGATCGGGAGTCCTGCGGGAAGCCGTGCAGCAGCACGACGGGCGCACCGCCGAGCGGGCCGGCGTCCCGGACGTCGAAGATCAGGCCGGCGCGGGTGAACGTGGCGATCCGCTCGCTCATGCGTAGGACCCTACGCGGGCCTGCACGCCGACACACGGGCCTCGGCGCCTGCGGGCAGGAGCTGTCCGGTCTTCACCGCGACCGGTCGAAGGTTGTCAGATTTGGGTTAGCCTACCCTTTAAACCACCGACTTCTTAGTGTAGCCTCGCCTGGGAAGACGTCGTATCGAGGAGTTCGAAACATGTACGTGTGCATCTGCGCGGCCGCCACCGAGGACCAGGTCCAGCTGTGCATCACCGCGGGCGCACACACCGCCAAGCAGGTCGCGATGGGATGCGGGGCAGGCAAGGGCCGCGGCTGCGGACTGTGCCGCGACCGCATCAAGTCGATGATCGAGAAGCACTACTCCGAATGCGAGGTCGAACAGATCAGCGCGTAAGAAACACCGGCCACTCGGCGCGTAAAAACTCCGATTGGGAGATAGGCTGCGATCAAGGTTCAGCCCGCCCCCATCGGAGGTGTCACCGTGCGCGGAGACGACGAGGTTATCGCCCTTCTCAACGAGCAGTTGACCAGCGAACTCACGGCCATCAACCAGTACTTCCTGCACTCGAAGATGCAGGCGAACTGGGGCCTGACCAAGATCGCCGCGAAGACCCGCGAGGAGTCCTTCGAGGAGATGCGGCACGCGGAGCTGCTCACCGACCGGATCCTGATGCTCGAGGCGCTGCCGAACTACCAGCGACTGCTGCCCCTGCGGGTCGGACAGACCATCCGCGAGCAGTTCACCTCCGACCTGGCCGTCGAGGTCGAGGTCGTCGAACGGCTGCGACCCGGGATCACCATGTGCCGGGCGAAGGGCGACCACACCAGCGCCGGCCTGCTCGAGCAGATCCTCGCCGAGGAGGAGGAGCACGTCGACTACCTCGAGACCCAGCTCGAGCTGATCGACAAGCTCGGCGAACAGCTCTTTCTCGCGCAACTGGTCGACCAGCCGCCCAGCGCGGGCTGACGCCCCTCCCGTCGGCGGACACCGCCCCGTCGGCGCCCACTCGACCGGCGCGGTTCAGCTCGGCCAGCCGTCCTCGAAGGCGTCGTTGTGTTCGCCGAGGGCGGGCGCGGGCAGCCGAACCTCGAAGGGCGCGTCGTCGACGAGGCCAGGCATGCCGACGTACGTGAATGGCCCGGCGACCGGGTGCTCGGCGTCCACGAACACGCCCCGGTGCCGCAGATGCTCGTCGCCTGACATCTCGCCGAGCGTGCTGCGGACCGGCCCGATCGCCAGGCCTGCGTCGATCGCGAGCGAAATCCACTGCTGCTGTGTCCTCGTCGCGAAGATCTCGGTCAGCGTGTGCTCGAGGTCCACCCCGTCCGGGCTCGCGTCGATCAGGTCCTCGCGGCCGACGGCGCGGCAGAACCTGGCCCAGAACTTCGGCTCCAGCGCGGTGAAGGCCACCGCCTGCCGATCCCCGGTCGCGTAGAGCCGGTACCGCGGCCTGCCRGTGCCGTCGCTGAGCAACGGCAACGTCGTGGTGTCGGCAATCCGGTCCAGGTTCGCCTGGTAGACAACGGGAATCATCGACTGCGCCAGCAACGCGTCGGCACCCGACACGTCGATCCGGGCGCCGATTCCGCGGCGTTCCCGACGCACCAACGCGGCACAGATCGCCGTGGCCGCCGCACTGCCCGCGGCGACGGCCGCATCCCCGCCCCGCCCGCTGATCGACGCGCCCTCGCGCTCCGCCGCGCCGAGCGTCCCGTCGGCGGCGACCGTCGTCGGGTTCGCGCCCACCAGAGCGCTCATCATCAGCCCGTGCGTCGGTATCGCGGAGTACGGACCGCTCACCCCGTAGCCGCTGACCGAGCAGTGCACGAGGCCCGGATTCAGCTGCGCCAGCACGGGATCCGGCAGCCCCATCTTGGCGAGGGTGCCCGGCGCGTTGCCGTCGACGAACACCGCCGCGCCCTCGAGCAGCCGACGGAACCGGGCGGCCCCCTCGGGCGTCCTCATGTCGAGGGTGATCGCCCGCTTGTTGCGGTTCAGCTGCAGGTGCGCCGGGCTGTATCCGGCGGTCACCTGGCCCAGCACCCAGCGGATCAGGTCGCCGTGCGGCGGTTCGACCTTCACGACGTCGGCCCCGAGGTCGGCCAGCATCATCCCGACCGTGGCGCCGGTCAGCAGGCTCGCCGACTCGACCACGCGGACCCCGGCCAGCAGCGGCTCAGCCATCGCCGTCCGAGAGCCGCAGTCCGTGGTCGGCGCAGCCGTCCGCCATCGTCGCGAACAGTGCGGCCGCCTCGGGGCGACCGCGACGCGTGCCGGCCGCCACCCGCCCCTCCAGCACCACCGCAAGCCGGGCCATCGCCAGGCCCTGGTAGAACGGCAGCAGCTCGATCGACTGGCCGCTGACCTGCGCGTACCGCTCGGCGAGGTGTTGCCGGGACGGCAGCAGGTCGTGCGCGGYGGGGTCGGGGCCGCCGAGCGCGAACGCCGCCACCAGCGGGTTCTCCTCGGGCCGCACCCACCGCGCGGTCAGGTACCCGATGTCGATCATCGCGTCGCCGACGGTCGCCGTCTCCCAGTCCAGGACCGCCTGCACCGCCGCACGCTCGCGCGAGACCATGATGTTCATCGCGCTGTAGTCGCCGTGGATCAGCCCCAGGTCGTAGGTCGAGGGCTGGTCCCTGCGCAGCCGGTCGAGGAGCTTCCGCAGGGCCGGGGTGTCGCGGGTGCGGAACCGCTCGAGCATCGAGGCGGCCTTGTCGAACTGGCGACCGAGGTACCCGTCGGGCCGTGCGATGTCGCCGAGTGCGGTCGAGCGCCAGTCGACGGCGTTCACCCTGGCGAGGGTGTCGACGATCGATTCCGCGACGGCCCGGCCGTCGCGGGGGTTGGCGTACGCCTGCGGCAGCGCCCGGTCGAGGGTGATCCCGTCGACGAACTCGCTGACCAGGAAGTCTCGGCCCGTCGGCGCGGACTCGTCGCGGACGGCGACCGCGGCCGGGTGCGGGACCCCCGTCCCCGCGAGGGCGTCGAGAATCCTGGCCTCCCGGCTCAGGTCGAAGCCGCCGCCCACCGACGCCTCCGGATGGTCGGGCGCGACCCGGAGCACCCACCGCAGCTCGCCGCGGGTCAGCAGGTAGACCGCGTGCGAGTGCCCGGCGGCCTGCACCAGCGGCGCCGCCGTCACCGCTCCCCGGCCCGGCAGCCGGTCGGCGAGCCAGCGGGAGAGGTCCTCGACCTCGGCGTCGCCGAGCGCTCGACTGTTCGTGGTTTCCGACATCAGAACCGGAATCCCCCGTTGAGGCCGATGGTCTGACCGGTCAGCCAGCCGGACTCCCCGCCGACCAGGTGGCTCACCAGGGCGGCCACCTCGGAGGGCTCCCCCACCCGCCGAACCGGCGCCTGCATCGCGTAGAAGTCGATCACCTGCTGATTCGTCACCGCCCGCGCCGTCGCGGTGTCCACGAGGCCCAGTTGGATGGTGTTGCAGGTGATTCCGCGTCCGCCGAGCTCGCTGGCCGCGGTGCGGGTGATCGACTCGGCGGCTGCCTTGCTCGCCGCGTACGCCGCCCCGCCGAACAGTCCCTGCACCGTGGCGACCGAGGAGATGTTGACGATGCGGCCGCCGTCGGCCATCCGCTGTGAACACTCGGCGGCCGCGACCAGCAACGCGTGCGCATTGAGCGCAAACACCTGGAGGTAATCGTCGTGCCGCTGGGTCGCCAGCTTGGGGAGCGACCCGAACACCGCGGTGGCCGCGTTGTGGACGAAGGCGTCGAGGCGTCCGAATTCGTCGACCGCCGTGTCCATCAGCAGCCGCACGCCTTCGGGCTCGGTGAGGTCGGCCTGCACGGTCACCGCCCGCACCCCCGACTCCCGGCAGTCGTGTGCGGCATCCTCGGCGCCGGATTCGTTGGCGCAGTATGCGATCACCACGTCGAAACCGTCGGCGGCCAGTCGTCGGCTGATCGCCGACCCGATGCCGCCGCCGCCGCCGGTGACCACCGCGGTGCGCTGCTGGTCCCCCATCTCAGAACCACCGCATGACGATGACCGCGCCGCTGACGCCGGCGCCGGCGGTGACCATCGCGACGATGTCCCCCCGCTGGATCTTCCGCTCACGCGCGGACATGACGGTGCCAATCGGCAACGACGCCGCCGCCGTGTTCGCCACCCACTGCCCGGTGGTCGGCACCTTCTCGGGTGCAAGCCCGAGGACCTGCCCGAACAGTCGCACCATCTGCACGTTGGCCTGGTGCACGAAGAGATGGTCGATGTCCGCCACCGTCAGCCCGGCCTCGTCGAGCGACTCCCGGAGCAACTCCGGCAGTTCTCGGACGAACACCTCCGCGAGCTGGCGACCGTCCATGTGCAGCGGTTCGACCCCGGCGGAATCCGGGGTGCGGTACGGGGTGCACAGGGCGTCGACGAAGGTGCTGTCCGTGACGAGACGGCTGGCGAGCATTCCGTAGCCCGGCGGCACGGGGCCCATCAGGTAGGCGCCTGCCCCGTCGCCGAACAGCGGTGCGGTCTTGCGGTCGGACGCGACCAGGAAGTTCTCAATGCGGTGCGCTCCGATCACCAGCGCGGTACCGGCCTGCCCGATCTGCCGGTACGCGTCGGCGGTCACCATCGCCTGGGCAAACCCGGCGCAGCCACCGTCGAGGCTCAATGTCGGCATGGGCGCCAGCCCGATCCGCGCGTGCACGTCCGAGACCGGCGCGGGCACCTGCCGGTCAGGCGTGGACGTCGCCACGATGAGCATCCCCGGTTCCTCGCCTGCCTCCGCCGTCAACGACATTTCGCGCGCGTGCTTGAGCGCCTGCCGGCCCGCCTCGGCGGCCATGTCCGCGGTGTTCTCCCCCGGCGCGGTTCGTCGGCGCTCGAGGACCCCGGTCTTCTCGACGATCCACTGCTCGGTGACACCGGCGCCGTCCGCGACCTCGGCGTTGGTCGCCACGCGCTGCGGGACGTACATCCCCATACCGAGGACGCCGTAACCTCCCTGTTCCTCGGCACGCCTTTTCCCCGACACCATCAGCCTCCTCCTGAGTGGACGCCCCCGACAGCGCTGAAACCTGTTCTACTCCAAAGATTGACGCCCCGGCGTCAATTTCGGGGCATTCGTCCTACTCCGGACACGCACCCGCGAGTCGAGCCATCTCACCCGCGCAACACGAATCGGGGCCGACCATGGCTGGCCGGCCCCGATTTCTCGAGCGGATGACGGGATTCGAACCCGTGTGAACGGCTTTGCAGACCGGTGCCTGACCACTCAGCCACACCCGCATCGACTACGGACTATGCCGGTCGGCCGGGCCGGCGAACAGGGTTCGGATCAGCGTGATTGAAACCTCGCCCTCACGGCCGCGCCGCTACCTCTGCCCGAGGTGTACTGATTCGCCGGTAGGCATCTTTCAGGTCAATTTCCGTGATCATCTCACTCGCCAGCAAGGACTTCGACAGGCGAGGGATTATCCCGTTGACGTAACTGCTCCGTGCGAACTGCGACTCGACCGCGCAACGCGGCATCGTGAAAGACTGGTCGAGGTTGAAATCGGTGTCGAAGATGACCACAAGCAACGTGTCGAAATCGGTATCCCGAATTGCGCTGAGAGCGACCCGCTTGTTGGTGGCGGTGCGACGCATTCCCTTCACCTGGATGCGCTCACCGCCCGGCGTGCGAACGTCCCAGCCCTTCTGGCTGAACGACCCCCGCTCACCGCCGTAGTGCTCGTGCGCGATCGCCTCCGCGAGATCGCCCACGGGGCTGTTGTTCGTCCGGGTCAGTTCGCGTGATTTCAGCTCGTCCATGCTGGCTGCCCACAGCCTGAGCAAGTCCGGCACGGTCATTCCGGCGAGGTCGATGTCCATCCAGCTATCTCAGCACCGATCCTGCTTGCCATCTCGCGTTCGATCGGATGCCCGCGTGCCTCCGGTGTACGTCAGCCGGGGGCGATTCGTAGGTGACCGCGGTAGCCGATGATTCGAACCGCGCCCTCACGGCCGCGACCACGCCAGCCGCGCGCTGAACCCCACCGTGCACAGCGCGAACACCACCGACACCGCCGCGAAGGCCTGCCCGCCCAGCGTCGTGAGGCCGAGCAGCGCGGTACCGGCACCACTGCCGACGTAGAGCACGGAGTTGTTCCAGGACACCGCCGCGCCGCGCCGCTCCGCCATCACCGTCGTCAGGTACACCTGTGCCGAGCTGAAGAACCCGGTCCCGGAGAAGAACGCCAGCACGAACCCGGCCAGGGCGAGCTGCCAACTCGACGCCGTCGTCGCCACGGCCAGGGCCGCCGCGAGCAGCAGGCCCCAGCCGACGTTGAGCACCGGCACGTGACGCCCCTTCGACGACCACCAGTCCACCAGCGGGCCCGCGGCCAGCGACCCGGCCAGCGACCCGATGCCCACCAGCGCGCCGACCAGGCCGAGCACCGCGGTGGAGAAGCCGAACTTCGACGCGAACAGCGCGCCCGCGTACGCGTAGGTGCCCAGCCTGGCCGCCTGGAGGAAGAAGTTTCCGGCCATGATCGTCCGGAACACCCGTACCCGCCACAGGCCGAACGACGACCGCAGCGCGGCCGCGGGACTCCTCGGCGCCGCCGCGGCGACCGACCGAGATTCCCGCAGCCGCAGCCAGATCAGCGTGCCGGCGACGGCGAGGCCCGCGGCGACCGCGGCGAAGGCCAGGCGCCAACTGGACCCGGACGCGACGAAGGTCGCCAACGGCACGCCGATGATCTGGCCACCGGCGTACGCGGACGCGCCGAACGCGATCGCCTTCCCCCGATGGCTGGGCAGCGCGGTCTCGGCGAGATAGGCCCACATCGCCGGCCCGATCAGGGCACCGCCGACGCCGCCGACCACCCTGGCGCCGATCAGCCAGCCCAGCGACGGCGCGACCGCGCACAGCAGCTCACCGGTCATGAACACCGCGATGCCGGAGAGGATCACCCGTTTACGCGGCAGGTGTTCGGTGAGCGCCCCGACCAGCGGACTGGCGATGGCATAGGACAGACCGAACGCCGTGACCACCCACGCGGTGCGCGCGATCGACGTGCCGAAGTCCTCCGACATCGTGGGCAGCAGCGGCGAACTCAGGAACAGCTCGGCGCCCATCAGGAAGAAGACGAAGTGGATCAGACGGTGCTGGCGCCACGGCGTGCTGGGTTCGATCAAGATCACTCCTTCGGCTCGCACGCTACCGGCCGACCTGCCACCACCGACCCCCGACTCTCCCGCTGACAGGGAGCCGCCGGTGCCGCGCCGACGTCTCCGCGCCTACCGTGCGGGGCATGACCCCTCTTGACCTGCGGGACCTGACCGGCATGACCGCGGTGGTCACCGGCGCCGCCTCCGGAATCGGCGCCGCCGTCTCCCGCAGGGCGGCGACGCTCGGAATGCGGTTGGCGCTGGCCGACTTCGACGGCGCCGGCCTCGACCGCGTGGCCGCCGAGCTCTCCGACGCGGGCACCGAGGTGCTCGCCGTCCGCTGCGACGTCACCCGGACCGCGGACGTCGAACGCCTCGCCGCCGCGACCGCCGAACGCTTCGGGGCGGTGCGACTGCTGGTCAACAACGCCGGCATCGAGAGCACCGGGCGCCTGTGGGAACTCGAGCCCGACCATTTCGGCCGGGTGCTCGGCGTCAACGTCGGCGGGGTCTTCCACGGGATCCGCGCCTTCGTGCCGCGGATGCTGGCCGCCGGCACCCCCGCCACCATCGTCACCACCGCCTCGATCGGCGCGGTGACCACGATGCCCGCCCAGGCCGCGTATGTCGCAAGCAAGCACGCGGCGCTCGCGCTGACCGAGTGCCTGGCGTTGGAACTGGCCGAGTCCCCCATCACGGTCGCCGCCCTGCTGCCCGGCCCGGTCGACACCGCCATCTACGCCAACGCGGGCGCCGACGGTCCCGCCGGCGACGCGGTGCGCCAACGGATGCTCACCTTCCTCCGCGAGCGTGGCGTCACCCCCGACGCGGCCGCCGAGGCGCTGTTCGACGGCCTGGCCGCCGGCGAGTTCTGGATCTACACCGACCGGGAGCGGGCGGACGTACTGCTGCGGCAGCGCGCCGACCGCCTGACCGGCCACCTGCCACCGGCCTGATCCAGCCCCACAGGCTCTGCGAGCTCGTGCGCGGCTACCGGGTCCCCAGACCCGTCAACCGCGCACGAGCAGCGGAGCTGCCTCCTCGTGGGATGATGGCGAGTATGTCGCGCCCGCAACCGCTCCCACTCGACCCGATCGAGGAGGCCCACCGCCAGTGGGAGGCGCACGGCTGGGGCGAGGTCGCCGACGGCATGGCCGCGGTCACCTCCCTGATGCGCGCGCAGCAGATCATGATGGCCCGGGTCGAGGAGGTGCTCAAGCCKAKCGGCCTGACCTTCTCCCGGTACGAACTGCTGACGCTGCTGACGTTCACCCGCAGCGGCGCGCTGCCGATGGCCAAGGCCAGTGCGCGACTGCAGGTTCACCCCACCAGCGTCACCAACGCCGTCGACCGGCTCGAGGCCGCACACCTGGTCCGCCGGATGCCGCACCCGAGCGACCGGCGCGCGACGCTCATCGAAATCACCGAGGCCGGACGCGATTTGGCGTTGCGGGCCACCGAGCAGCTCAACTCGCAGGTGTTCGCTCAGCCCGGCCTGTCCGCGGATAAACTGAACACTCTTGTGCGCATCCTCGCCGAGCTCCGCCGCGAGGCCGGGGACTTCGACACCGGGGACGCACCCACCAAGTGGTGACATGACAGGCGAGGAGTTCTAGGTTGGTGCTGGTTCTCGGGGTGTCGGCAGGCGCGAGCGGGGCCCGGGCGGTGTTGGCCCATTCCGATCGCCCCCATCGCGAGCCGATGGCGCGTTGCGACGTCCGGCGCCGGCCCGGAGCCGACGTCGGCGAACCGGTGATGTCCGCGATCCGCACCCTGAGGGCTGCCGCGGTCGAGCAGGGCGCCCTCGTCGGCGCCACCGCGGTCACCCTGCGCACAGGCATCGACCCGTTCGTGGTGGAGAACGCCACCGCCACCACCACCCGGCAGCACGTCCGGGTGTTCACGGAGACCTCCGCGCAGCTGCGGTACCTCAGGTTCACCGGGCTGCTGCCGCGCACCGGCACGGTCGCCCTCTACGACGTCGGCAGTTCCGGGCTGTCACTGTGCGTGGCCGACAGCGCGTCGGGCGAGGTGCTCGCCTCGCGGCGCAGCGCGGTGGTCGGCGGCGACCAGTTCGACCGGCTGCTACAGGACCATGTGGCGGGCAACGGGATCCGTCTGGACCTTGCCGTGTGCCGGGACGTCAAGGAGAGGCTCGCGGCCGAACGGCTGACGACGGTGGCGGACCCGGACACCGGCGCCTGCGCGGTGGTGACAAACAACGACCTCGCGACGCTGGTCCGTCCGGTGGTGGCGCACTCGGCGTCGCTGCTGCGCACCATGGCCACGCAGTCGCGGACGGCGCCGTCGCTGGTGGTGCTGCTCGGTGGCGGTGCCGGCATGCCCTCGCTGCAGGCCGAACTCGAGTCGGCGCTGCGCATCCCGGTCGCCGCCGCCCCGGAGCCGGCCGCGGTGTCGGCGCGGGGTGCGGTGATCCTCGCCGCCGCCGACTCTGCGGTCGGCACCCGGGGCTGGTAGCCGCCGGCCGGGCTCGGTGACGAGCCGGACCGGCGGCCGGCCGGTCAGCGGTGGCTGAAGTTCGGCGCCCGCTTCTCGATGAAGGCGGCCATGCCTTCCTTCTGGTCGGCGGTCGCGAAGGTCGAGTGGAACACCCGACGTTCGAACCGGACTCCCTCCGCGAGGGTGGTCTCGAACGAGCGGTTCACGGCCTCCTTCGCCATCATCGCGATGGGCAGCGACATCTCGGCGATGGTGGTCGCGGCCTTCAGCGCCTCGTCGAGCAGGTCCGCGGCCGGGACGATCCGCGCGACCAGGCCCGCACGCTCGGCCTCCTCGGCGTCCATGTTGCGCCCGGTCAGGCACAGGTCCATCGCCTTCGCCTTGCCGACCGCGCGCGTCAACCGTTGCGAGCCACCGATTCCCGGGATCACGCCGAGCTTGATCTCCGGCTGGCCGAACTTCGCCGTGTCCGCGGCAATGATGAAGTCGCACAGCATCGCCAGTTCGCAGCCGCCGCCGAGGGCGTAGCCGGCGACCGCCGCGACGATCGGCTTGCGGGCCGCGGAGAGCCGGTCCCAGTGCGTGAACAGGTCCTCCGCGTAGACGTCGGCGAAGGTCTTCGGCTGCATCTCCTTGATGTCCGCGCCCGCGGCGAAGGCCCGCTCGGAGCCGGTGATCAGGATCGCGCCGATCTCCGGGTCCTGCTCGAGCTCCTCGACCGCCGCGACCACCTCGCCCATCAGCTGGGCGTTGAGGGCGTTGAGCGCCTTCGGGCGGTTCAGGGTGATGACACCGACGCGTCCGCGCCGGTCGAGCAGGATGGTCTCGAAGTCGCTCACGCGTTCTCCTCGTCGGCACGGTTGCGGATGTCGGTGACGATGGCGGAGAAGTCCAGCCCGCCGCCCGTCTCCTGGTGGAAGCGGGAGTAGATCTCGGCGGCGCGCAGGCCGAGCTCGCCGGGAACGCCGTTGCTGCGCAGCGCGTTCGCGGCCAGGCCGAGGTCCTTGTCCATCAGCGCCGCGGCGAACCCGGGCTGGTAGTCGTTGTTCGCGGGGCTGGTCGGCACCGGACCCGGAACCGGGCAGTTGGTGCTCAGCGCCCAGCACTGGCCCGAGGCGTTGGAGGCGACGTCGAACAGCGCCTGGTTGCTCAGGCCGAGCTTCTCGCCCAGCACGAACGCCTCGCTGATCGCGATCATCGAGACGCCGAGAATCATGTTGTTGCAGATCTTGGCGGCCTGACCGACGCCGGGACCGCCGCAGTGCACCACCTTTCGGCCCATCACGTCCAGGAGCGGCCGGGCCGACTCGAAGTCCTCGTCCGAGCCGCCGACCATGAACGCGAGGGTGCCTGCCGTGGCACCGACCACGCCGCCGGAGACGGGGGCGTCCACCGAGCGGTGCCCCGCCGCGACGGCGAGGTCGTGGGCGGCGCGGGCGTCCGCCACGTCGATGGTGGACGAGTCGATGAACAGCGTCCCCGGGGTCGCCGCCGCAAGCAGCCCGCCGGCGTACAGGTCGAGGACGTGCTTGCCGCTCGGCAGCATGGTGACGACCACGTCGGCACCGGCGGCCGCGTCGTTGGCGGAGTCCGCGACCGTGATGCCGTCGCGCCGAGCCTGTTCCAGCGCGGCGGGTGCCAGGTCGAAGCCGACCACCTCGTAGCCGGACTTGGCCAGGTTCGCGGCCATCGGGCCGCCCATGTGCCCGAGCCCGACGAAACCGATCCGGAGGTTTTCTGCGGCGCTCATCTGATTTCCTTCCCCAACATTGTGGTTCACTGCGTGCTCAGTTCACTGGCGCGCGTCGGCGCCGCGTCCTCGTGCAGCCCGAGTTCGAGGTCGCCGAGTGCCGCGAAGAAACCGTCCACCTGCTCGGCGGTGACCTCCTCGAGCGTCGCCGGCGACCACTTCGGGTTGCGGTCCTTCTCCACCACCTGCGCGCGGATCCCCTCGACCAGGTCGTGGGACGCCAGGCAGGCCGACGACACCCGGTACTCCTCGTTCAGCACGGCCTCGAGGCTGGACTGCCCGCGGGCCTGCCGCAGCGACCGCAGCGTCACCTTGGCCGCGGTCGGCGACTTCGTGAGCACCTGCTCGGCCGCGGCGGCGGCGTCCGGCGACCCGTGGGCACGCAGCCGCGCGACGATCTCCTCGACCGTGTCCGCCGAGTAGGCGGCGTCGATCCACTCGCGCTGCGCCTGCAGGGCGGATGCCGGTGCGGGCTCGGCGAACTCGGCCACCGCGTCCACGACGGCGCCGCCGGAGAGGGCGGCGACGAAGGCGTCCAGCCGGTCGGACGGGACGAAGTGGTCGGCCAGTCCGCAGTAGAGGGCGTCACCCGCACTGAGCCGGGCCGTGGTCAGCGCGATGTGGGTGCCCAACTCGCCCGGGGCCCGGGAGAGCAGGTAGGTGCCGCCGACGTCCGGCACGAATCCGATGCCCACCTCGGGCATCCCGATCATCGAGCGCTCGGTGACGATGCGGACGCTGCCGTGCGCGGAGACGCCGACGCCGCCGCCCATCACGATGCCGTCCATGATCGCCACGTACGGCTTGCGGTAGGCCGCGATCGCCGCGTTGAGCACGTACTCGTCGCGCCAGAAGTCGCGCGAGCCGTCGCCGCCGGTCCTGGCGTCGTGGTAGATCGAGACGATGTCGCCGCCCGCGCACAGGCCGCGCTCCCCCGCGCCGGTCAGCACCACGGCGTGCACGGAGTCGTCGTCGCCCCACTCGATCAGCGCGGACGCGATCTGCCGCACCATGCTGTGGTTGAGCGCGTTGATCGCCTTGGGTCGGTTGAGGACCAGCCGGCCGAGGCCGCCGGACACCTCGACCAGGACCTCCGGCTCGCCGATGGGCTCGCTCACTGCCTGCACTCTCCTTCTCCTGTCGAATCGATCGGTCCGCTCACGCGGGGCCGGCCGAGCCGACGACCGCGCGCGCGATGACTACCCTCATGATCTCGTTGCTGCCCTCGAGAATCTGGTGCACACGCAGATCGCGGACAATTTTCTCCAGCCCGTACTCGGCGAGATAGCCGTAGCCGCCATGCATCTGCAGTGCCCGGTTGGCCACCTCGAAGCCGGTGTCGGTGGCGAAGCGCTTGGCCATCGCGCACAGCTCGACCTTGTCGGGGGCGTTCTCGTCGAGCGCCGCCGCGGCCCGCCACAGCAGTGTCCGCGCCGCCTCCAGCTCGGTGCGCATGTCGGCGAGCTGGAACTGCAGGGCCTGCGAGCCCAGCAGCGCCTCACCGAATGCCTTGCGCTGGGCCAGGTAGTCGACCGCCTTGCCCATCGCCGCCTGCGCGCCGCCGACCGAACAGGCGGCGATGTTGAGCCGGCCGCCGTTCAGCCCGGACATCGCGATCTTGAAGCCGTCGCCCTCGTTGCCGAGGAGGTTGGCCGCGGGCACCCGCACCTCGTCGAGGATGACCTGGCGGGTGGGCTGTGCGTTCCAGCCCATCTTCTTCTCGTTGGCGCCGAACGAGAGCCCGGCGGACTCCCGCGGCACGACGAACGCGGAGATGCCCTTCGGGCCGGGCGCGCCGGTCCGGGCCATCACCACGTAGACGTCGGAGGTGCCGGCGCCGGAGATGAACTGCTTGACCCCGGTGAGCACGTACTCGTCGCCGTCGCGAACCGCCTTGGTGCTCAGGGCCGCCGCGTCCGAACCGGCACCCGGCTCGGTGAGGCAGTAGCTGCCTAGCTGGTCCATCGAGCACAGCCCGGGCACCCACTGGTGACGCTGCTCGTCGGTGCCGTAGGAGTCGATCATCCAGGTGACCATGTTGTGGATGGACACGTAGGCGGCGAGCGACGGGTCGCCGGTGGCGAGCTGCTCGAAGATGCGGACGGCGTCGAGCCGGGTCAGGCCCGAGCCGCCCACGTCCTCGCGGATGTAGATCCCGCCCATGCCGAGCGCGGCCGCCTTGCGCAGCACGTCGACCGGGAAGTGCTTGGTCTGGTCCCATTCGACTGCGTTGGGCGCCAGGCACTCCGCGGCGAAGTCGCGAGCGGTGTCGCAGATCGCCCGCTCGTCATCGGTGAGGGTGAACATGTCTGTCCTAGTCCATCGTGGGGATGACGAAGTGGTCCGTGGCGTGCTCCTTGGTGCCGGAGGGCCAACGCTGGGTGATCGTCTTGGTCTTGGTGTAGAAGCGGATCGAGTCCGGGCCGTGCTGGTTCAGGTCCCCGAAACCGGAGGCCTTCCAGCCGCCGAAGGTGTGGTACGCGATCGGCACCGGGATGGGCACGTTGATGCCGACCATGCCGACCTCGACACGGCTCGCGAAGTCGCGGGCGGTGTCGCCGTCGCGGGTGAAGATCGCGACGCCGTTGCCGTACTCGTGGTCCGACGGCAGCGCGAGGGCCTCCTCGTAGTCGTGTGCGCGGACGACGAGCAGCACGGGTCCGAAGATCTCCTCCTTGTACACCCGCATGTCCTTGGTCACCCGGTCGAGCAGCGTTGCGCCCGCGAAGAATCCGTCGCCCGCCCCCTCGATCTTCTGCTCGCGGCCGTCGACGACCACGTCGGCGCCCTCGTCGGCCGCGATCTGGGTGTAGTCCAGGACTCGCTGCACGGCGTCCGCGCTGACGAGCGGGCCGAAGTCGACGCCCTTCTCGTCCGACTTTCCGACGTTGAGCTTGTGCACCCGCTCGGTGAGCTTCTCGACCAGCTTGTCCGCGGTCTCCTCGCCGACCGGCACGGCCACCGAGATGGCCATGCATCGCTGGCCGGCGGAACCGTAGCCGGCGCCGATCAGCTGGTCCGCGACGTCGTCGAGGTCCGCGTCGGGCATCACGATGGCGTGGTTCTTGGCGCCGCCGAAGCACTGCGCGCGCTTGCCGTTGGCGGTGGCGGTCTCGTAGATGTACTGCGCGATCGGGGTGGAGCCGACGAAGCCGACGGCCTTGACACGCGGGTCGTGCAGCAGCGCGTCGACGGCCTCCTTGTCGCCGTTGACGACGTTGAACACCCCGGCGGGCAGGCCCGCCTCGAGGAACAGTTCCGCGAGCCGCAGCGGCACCGAGGGGTCCCGCTCGGACGGCTTGAGCACGAACGCGTTGCCGCACGCCAGCGCCGGACCGGCCTTCCACAGCGGGATCATCGCCGGGAAGTTGAACGGCGTGATGCCGGCGACGACGCCGAGCGGCTGACGCATCGAGTAGACGTCGATGCCGGTGCCGGCGCTCTCGGTGTACTCGCCCTTGAGGAGGTGCGGGATGCCGATGGCGAACTCGATCACCTCGAGGCCGCGCTGGATGTCGCCCTTGGCGTCGGGGATGGTCTTGCCGTGCTCGGAGGAGAGCAGCGCCGCGAGCGAGTCCATCTCGTCGTTGACGAGCGCGACGAACTTCATCAGCACGCGGGCCCGCTTCTGCGGGTTGAACGCCGCCCACTCGCGCTGCGCCTCGGCGGCGTTGGCGACGACGGCCTCGACCTCGGACTTGGAGGCCAGCGGCACCCGGGACTGCACCTGGCCGGTGTTCGGGTCGAAGACGTCACCGAACTTGCCGGAGGTGCCTGCGACGGCCTTGCCGCCGATGAAATGAGTTAGCTCACGAACCATTTTCTTCAACCCGTCCTCATGAGGAAGCCCGCGGCGTCGTCGCGCAGCACTGTCTGAATACATTGCCATCCTATAGTTGGATGTCCATGTATGTCTAGGGTTGCCGTGGCCGCTCAGTGGGAAACGGGGATTGCGTCACCCCCGGGGCTGGCGGAGTGTCGGGACATGCCTGAATCACCCGTCTCCAACCTCGCCTCCCCCACCACCGCGGTGATCGTCACCGGCGGCGCCTCCGGCATCGGCCTGGCGTCCGCCCGCGCGCTCGCCGAGGCCGGTCGCCCCGTCGCCCTGTGGGACATCAACGAGACCAGGGCCAAGTCCGGTGCGGCCGAGATCGCCGACGAGTTCGGTGTCGACGCGATCGGCGTCGGGGTCGACCTCAGCGACCCCGCGCTCTACGCCGACGCCCTGGCGACCACGCGCGCGGCGCTGCCGAAGATCGGCGGCCTGGTGCACGCCGCCGGCGTCGTGGACACCGGTTCGCTCGAGGGCGTCACGGTCGACGTCTGGGACCTCGGCATCAACACCCATCTGCGTCCGCTGATCCTGCTGGTCAAGGAGCTGATGCCGGACTTCACCGCGAACCCGGGATCGGCGGTCGTCGGCATCGCCTCGATCAACGCCACCCTCGGCAACGCGATCAACCCGGTCTACAGCGCCGCCAAGGGCGGCATGCTGGCCATGGTCCGCTCGCTCGCGGACCGACTCGGCCCGGACGGCATCCGCATCAACTGCGTCTCGCCCGGACAGATCCTCACCCCGATGCTGCAGCCCACCGTGGACCTGCTGCCCGAGGGCACGTTCGAGCGCCGCATCCTGCTCGGCCGCCTCGGCCGGCCCGAGGAGGTCGGCCGGGCGGTGCGTTTCCTGCTCTCCGACGAGGCCAGCTACATCACCGCGAGCGAGCTGGTGGTCGACGGCGGCAACATCTCCTCGCAGCGCTGACCCGGCCGGCCGGCTACTCCCCGCCGAGCGCGCGGTAGTAGCCGGCCAGCTGGTGCGCCGCGTCGGCGACGACGCGTTCCTCGACCCCGGCCGCCCGTAGCGCCTTGCGCAGCGGCGCCGGGGCGAGGTCGTCGGGGGCCGGTCGGAAGTCCGCCTGCGGCAGCGCGGGCAGTTCGATCCGGTCGCCGAAGTAGTCGTCGAGGTCGAGGGCCGGGTCCGCCTCCTCGTCGTCGAGACCGCGGATCAGGGTGTCGAGGTCCAGGCCACGCAGGGTCAGCATCACCAGCGGGTTGTTGTCGAGCCGCTCCGCCGCGAGGTACACGATCGCCGCCGCGTGCTTGCACGGCCAGCCCTGGTCGGGGCAGGTGCACCCGAAGTCCAGCTCGCCGGACTCGGTGGGCAGCAACAGGTCCGCCAGTTCCCGCGGGACCGAGCCCGACGCCAGCGCGGCCAGCATGCCGGGGGTGGACCGCACCCGGTCGACCAGCGCGTCCACCGTCTCGGGCTCGAGGCGTCGCAGCGTGAACGTCGCGGTGAACGGGTCCACCTGGCTGCCCTGCACCTCCCCGACCACCGCGCCGGGCGCGACCCGGAAGCTGATCACCTGACCGGCGCGCGCGTAGCTGCGCCCCCGCGCCAGCCGGCCCGGGTCGGAGATCCGCTCCATCGAGGTCACCAGCGCCCGGCCCCACCAGGACTGGGCGAAGGCCCCGCGACGCGACACCGCCGTGACGCCGCCGCTCGCCCGCCGCGGCCGGCCGAGCTGGCCGAAGTCCCCGCCGCGCCGCGTTCCGGTCATTCCCCCACCGCCTCGTCGCCGAGCGTCATCAGGGCGCGCAGTTCGTCGTTGCTCATCTCGGTGATCCAGTTCTCCCCGGTCTGCACCGCGAGGTCGGCCAGTTCCGCCTTGTTGCCGAGCATCGCGTCGATCCGTTCCTCCAGGGTGCCGACGCAGACCAGCTTGCGGACCTGCACGTCGCGGCGCTGCCCGATCCGGAACGCCCGGTCGGTGGCCTGGTTCTCCACCGCCGGGTTCCACCACCGGTCCAGGTGCACGACGTGGTTGGCGGCGGTGAGGTTGAGTCCGGTGCCGCCGGCCTTGAGCGAGAGCAGCATGATCGGAGCGGAGCCGCCGTCGCTGCCGGCCTGGAAGTCGTGGACCATCGCGTCCCGCCTGCCGCGCGGGACGCCGCCGTGCAGGAACGGCACCTCGGTGCCGAACCGTTCGGCCAGGTACGGGGCGACGATCGCCCCGAACTCCCGGAACTGGGTGAACAGCAGCACCCGTTCGCCGTCCGCGAGCACCGAGTCGACGATGTCCTCGACCAGGCCGAGCTTCCCCGACCGGTGCCGGCCGCGTCGCAGCACCGGCGAGCCGTCGCCGAGGAAGTGCGCGGGGTGGTTGCAGACCTGCTTGAGCCGGGTCAGCGCGGCGAGCACCGCCCCCTTGCGGGCGACGCCCTCCTTGTCCTTCAGCTTGGCCATCATGTCGTCGAGCACCGCCTTGTAGAGCGCGGCCTGCTCGGCGGTGAGGTTGGCCCGCACCGTCATCTCGAACTTCTCGGGCAGGTCGGAGATCACCTCGGGATCGGTCTTCACCCGGCGCAGCACGAACGGCGAGGTGACGGTCCGCAGCCGGGCCAGCGCGGTCTCGTCGTGCGAGCGCTCGATGGGGATGGCGAAGCGGGCCCGGAACTGCTGCGGGCTGCCGAGCATCCTCGGGTTGGCGAAGTCCAGGATCGAGCGCAGCTCGTCGAGCCGGTTCTCGACCGGGGTTCCGGTCAGGGCCAGCCGGTGCGCCGCCGGGATCGCCCGGGCCGCCCGGGCCTGCGCGGTCGCGGAGTTCTTGATGTGCTGCGCCTCGTCGAGAACCACTCGGCGCCACTGCAACTCGCGCAGCACCTCCACGTCCCTCGCGAGCAGCGCGTAGGTGGTGACCACGAGGTCGTGTCCGGCGACGACGGCGCCGAGGTCGTCCCCCCGCAGCCGGTCCGCGCCGTGGTGGACGTGGACCCGCAGGCCCGGCGTGAAGCGGGCGGCCTCGCGTTGCCAGTTGCCGACCACCGACATCGGGCACACCAGCAGCGTCGGCCCCTCGGCGCCGGTGGCCTGCTCGTGGGCCAGCAGCGCCAGCAACTGCACGGTCTTGCCGAGGCCCATGTCGTCGGCGAGGATGCCGCCGAGACCGAGGCCGCTCATGTATGCGAGCCAGTCCAGGCCGCGCCGCTGGTAGGGGCGTAGCGTCGCCTCGAGCCCGGGCGGGACGGGGATCTTGACCGGCGCGACGTCCGAATCCAGCAGGCCCGCAACCCAACCCGTGGAGGTGATCTCGTCGACCGGGATCGGCGGCGCGCCCTGGACCGCTAGCTCGCCGAGCAGGTCGGCCAGGGTCGAGTCGTCGCCGGAGCCGCGCTTGGTGACGTAGGCGATGGCGTCCGCGAGCGCGCCGCCCTGGGCCTGCACCCACTGACCGCGCAGTTTCACGAGGTCGGACTTGGTGCGCGTCAGCTCCGCCATCTCGCGGGCGGTGAGCACCACGTCACCGAGCGCGAGTTCCCAGTTGTAGGCCACCAACTGGTTCAGCCCCACCGCCCGGTCGTCGGTGTCGACCAGCACCGACGGGCTGGTGACCCGCAGCCGCAGCGACGGGGCGACCACGCTCCAGGCGCGCGGGAGCAGCAGCGTGATGCCGGCCTCGGCGAGCTCGCGGGCGCCGTGCGCGACCAGGTCCGTGACCACGGCGAGCGGGAGCAGCAGGTCGAGGCTGCGCGGGTCCGACGGCAGTCCGCGCAGCCGGGGGTAGGCGGTCATCGCCTCGCCGAGCTTGCGCACCCCCACCCGGACCGCGTCGGGGTCGGCGAGGTGGACGGGCACCGGGCGGGGCGCCTCTCCGGTCGGGCGCAGGCAGACCTCGAGTCGCCACAGCGGATCGGGGTCCTGGCCGTCCGCGGCGACCGCCGGCCCGGCCTGCTCGGCCTGGTCTGCACCGTCGTCCTCGGGTTCGATCAGCCGCAGCACCAGTTCGGGTTCGTCGACCGCGAGGGTGCTGCGCCACTGCTGCAGCTCGTTGGCGATCTGCTGGGTGCCCTCCGCGAACGGGGTCTCGGTGGCCAGCGCCAGCAGCATCGGGTGCGTACCGGGGTCGGCGGCGGACTGATTGCCGAGCATCCGCCGGACGATCGGATCGGTGAGTTCGAAGATCAGGTCTTCGAGCGCCTTCCGTCCGCCGCCGGAGACCCGGAGCACCGGGGGCATGGCGACGGCGAGTTCGGAGACCCAGGCACGCTGCCGCTCGCCGCCGACCAGCTGCCAGCGCACCCACCACTGGCCGTCCGCGCGCTGCAGGTCCGGCACCACCCGGCCCGCCCGCGACCACCGGTGGATGCCCCGCGCGACGTGGGCGAGGAAGCGGAGGTCACCGGAGACCGCGGCGGCACCGGCGACCGGGCCGAGCGACAGGTTCAGCAGGAGTTCCGCCGCGGCGTCCGGCGCCAGGGCGAGCGCGGGCACCGTGACGTCGGCGAGGGTGCCGTCGCCGTTGGGCAGCGAGACGGTGGCCCGGTGGCGGAACTTCCGGGCGAGCGCCCGCTGCAGCGCCTCGGGCAGCTCGTCCGTGTCGAGGTCCGGCTCGGCCGCACCCGCGTCTCGCCACAGCAGCAGGCCCGAGCCGGGAGTCCAGAGCGCGTGCACCACCGCACCATCCAATCACCCGCCGCAGACAGGCCGCGCCGGCACTGGATTTGTCGCCCTGACCAGCGGAATAATGGCGACTGTCGACTACATCGGGAGCGCGACGATGACCATACTGATCCAGGTCCTCGAGCAGGGGTACCCGCACGGCACGCCATGGCAGGAACGCCGGTACCAGTTCGTCGACAGCGCGCACGTCGTCGGGATGCGACTGGACGGGCAGTCCGGCGTGTGGCTCGACATGGCCCGGCAGGGCGAGTCACATCAGCTGGCGCTGACTCCCACCCCCGACGACTCCATCTACTTCCTGCTGCGGATCTTCGACAAGATCGCCGACTGCGAGCGGCAGGGCGGCTCGTGGATGATCGGCCACGACGGTTCCGACCGGGATTCCGTCATTGCAACCAAGTTCCCACTCCCTTGACGCTCGCCACCCGTCGGGCCGAACCGTCAGATCGCGGTGACCCAGCCGTGCGCCGGGTCGGCCCGCAGCACCGCGGCGTGCCGCTTGCGCAACGCCTCGCACACCGGTCCCGGCACGCCCGAACCCACCCGGCGACCGTCGACCTCGACGACCGGGGCGACGCCCGCCGAGGTGCCGGTGACGAACACCTCGTCGGCGATGTACAGCTCGGTGAGGTCGACGTTCCGCTCCACGACCTCGATGCCGTCCTCGGCCGCGAGCGTCAGCACCGTGCGCCGGTTGATGCCGTCGAGGATGTCGCACGAGACGTCGGGGGTGATCAACGTGTCGTCGCGGACCAGGAAGATGTTGGCGGCGCTGAGCTCACACACGTGACCGTTGCCGTCGAGGAAGATGGCGTCGTCGTAACCGGCGTCGATGGCGTCCTGCTTGGCCAGCACCGAGTTGACGTACGCCCCGTTGACCTTCGCCCGGGACGGAATCGCGTCGTCGGGGATGCGGCGCCAGGTGCTGGTCTTCAGGCGCATCCCGTGCTGCGGCACGATCGGCACCGCGTCGTAGACGAACATGCTCACCAGGGTGTGGCAGCCGCGCACCCGGGTACCGGGGATGGACTCGTCGACGTGCACGCTGACCCGCACGAATGCGTCCGCCTCGGGCCCGTTCGCCGCCACCACCTCGGTGGCCGCGGCCACGAACCGCTCGTAGTCCCAGTCCGCCTCGAAGGTGTCCATGCCGATGATCCGGCACGACTCGACGAGGCGTCGGTAGTGGTCCCGCAACCGGAAGGCCGAGCGCGCCGAGCCGTCGACGTGCACCGGGAACACGGTGTAGACGCTCAGTCCGTACAGCACAGCCGAGGTCGCGATGCCGAGAGAAGCCTGAGCGGCGTCGACGATCCGGTCGCCGAAGTACACGTGGGGATGTGGGATGGCCATGGCGGGATGCTACCGGTGTGAGCCCGGGCGCTGATACCGGTTTTACGACGCCTGACGCATCGTCAGGCCGCCGAGGGCAATGACGTACTCGTCTGCCTGATCGTCGAAGTCGACGGAGTAGACGGTCGGGTAGTGGCCGTCGCTCTGGTAGGACGCCGGCTGCTTCACGTCCTCGCGCAACGACGGCTTGGTCCTCAACCACTCCCGGGTCATCATCGGTTCGACGAAGGTGAACTTCCCGTCCCACGACCCGTTGATCAGCACCTCGGTGAAGTCGAAGGAACCCGGAATGGCGGCGTCGGCGGCGCCGCGCACCCGCCGAGTGTCAGTGCAACGCAGGCAGCGACTGCCGTGCAGAGAACGGTCCGGGATCCACTCATGGTGTGCCTCTCGAAATGTCTGGGTCGCGCGGGCCGGAATCGGGTGTTCACGGCAGCTTGCGCATGACCTGGCCGACCCGCAGCACGCCGTCCGGGTCGTGCTCGTTCGCCAGTGCGCCGAGCCAGTGTGCGGTGTCCTCGTCGTAGCACCGGGCGATCCGTTCGGGATCGGCACTGGCCGTGAAGTTGGGCAGCGTGCGCCCGGTCGTCCAGGGAGCCAACGCCCGCTCGATGGCGTGGGCATGGTCGACGACCGCGTCCGCGATCGGCGGAGCCAGAGCTCCGACGGCCAGCAGCGCGAACGACGCGTCGCGATGGCAGAAGGCGCTGCGGTGCCGGGACTCTCGGGCCAACGCGCCGCCGAGCAGGCGCAGCTCGACGACGGTCTGCGGCGAGCCGGAGCCCGGGCCGGCGACCGCGAGCAGTGCGTCGACGGCCTCGTGTGGCAGGTCTCGGGTGAGCCCGCTGAACTCGTGCGTGGGCATCGGGTCGACCGGGTCCGCGTGGATCGCCGCGATCGCCACGCAGGGCAGCACGTCCACGGCATCAATCAGCGGTGTCGCCACGCCGCGTAGACGGGCAACGAGCGCCTCGGCCTCGCCTGCGGGCGCGACGCTCGCGAAGCGGACCGCCAGCGTCAGTCGCTCGGCGAGTGGCGGCGGCACCTGCGGCAGCGCGGGAAGTTGCAGGAAGGCGATCGACGTCGAGCTGTGCTCGGGCAGGTCGCCGCACCAGTCGAGCCACGCGTGCGCCACGGCGGCGGCGTCGGCACCGTCGAAGTAGAGCGCGCCGCCGTAGACATCGGTGAGCGGCAGCAGGTCGATCTCGACCGCCGTGACAATCCCGAGCGTTGCCTTGCCGCCGCGCAGGCCCCAGAACAGCTCGGCATGCTCGTCGGGTGTCACTCGCAGGAACTCGCCGTCGCCGGTGACGACGTCGAACGCCCGCACATGGTCGGAGGACAGCCCGTAGGTCCGCACCAGCGGGCCGATTCCCGCGCCGGTCAGGAAGCCGGCGACCCCCACGGTCGCGGACGATCCGGTCAGCGGCGCCAGTCCGTGGGGCGCGGCGGCGTCGATGACGTCCTGCCAGATCACGCCCGAACCGACCCGGGCGCTGCGCGTACCGGGATCGACGACGCACTCGTCCAGCCGTCCGGTGTGGACGAGAAGGACGTCGCCGTCCAGCGCGACGGCCCCGTGGCCGGTGCGTTGGACGGCGACCCGCATGCCGTGCTCGGCCGCGAACCGAACGGTGGCGACCACCTCGCCGGCATCGGCCACCGCAACCACCGCCCGCGGGGACACCGGCACTGCCAGGTTCCACGGCGTTGCCAACTCGTATCCGGGTTCTCCGGGGAGCGCGACCGATCCGGAGACGACGGCGCGCAGGTTCTCGACTGCCGCATCGATCGTGGGGGCCTGAAGGTCCATCTGGGGCTTCCTCTCGTGGTCCGCTCTCGGGCGGTGAGGAAACGATGGCCGAAACCACTTGGCCGGTTCTTGGCCCGCAGATCGGAACGGATCCAAGGTTTCGCCAAGCCCGACGGCCCGGCTCAGGCGAGGAGCGAGCGCGCCTGCGATGCAACCGCCCGCATACCGCGGTGTTCGGCTTCGTCGACCACGGCGGCCAACTCCCGGGTGCGGTCGGCGGAGTCGGACCTGAGCTGCGCGCGAAGCAGCCTGCACCGCAGGAGAGTCGGGGCGCCGGAGGTTCTGGAGCAGATCTCCTCCGCGCGGTCGAGCAACGTCGAGGCGTGCTCGATCCGGCCGAGCATCGCGTGCAGACGCGCGGACGCCTCCGCCACCGCACCGATGACCCCCACCTGCCCGACGTTCGCGATCCGGTCGGTGAAGGGCGAGAGGAGCCCGAGGAACTTCTCGCCGTACTCGGTCAGGGACAGGTCGGCGATCACGTGGGCGATCAATGTCTGATGTCCCAGCGTGGTCCACACGTTCGGTCCCGGATCCGACGTCCAGCGCGCGATACCGTCGGCCGCGGCCCGCCGGTCCCCCTTCGCCGCCGCGATCGCGATGTCCCAGGCCCTCGGCTCGACGAAGCCGGGCACCGTGTCGGCCAGCTCACCCTGCGCCCACTTCAGACTGTTCAGGGCGAGATCGTCACTGCCCGCGGTGTACAGCTCGGTTTTCAGGTGAATCTGCCGCGCCGTGTCGTACTGTCGCGCGGTCCATTCGAAATCACCGCGCCACTCCGCGAGGGTGCCTTCCATCCATCGCAGCTGGACTCGAACCACGGGTAGGCGCAACAGGTCGCAACCGATGATCCCCTGGCGCACGTGCGCGGCGGCGGCCTCGGTATCGGCGAGATTCAACTGCGTCATGGACGCGACGGTGTGAGCGATGACATCGTCGACCCGCGACTGCTGGTGTGGCAGTTGGAGAAGCTCGGTCAACAACTCGACGGATTCACGACTGCGGCGTGCCACACCCGAGAAGAGGAGTATCCGCCCCAGCAGTGCATCGGCCACCACGTCGGGATCACCGTGAGTGCGGGCAAGCTCGAGTGACCGACGGCTCATCTCGTCGGGCACCGCCGAATTCGGGTGATAGCAGCTGCCGACGGCGAGGGCAGCGAGGACCCGCGTGTGCGCGACCGGATCGGATTCGACGAACAACTCCAGCGCGGCGAGGCGCTCGAGCAGCGGGCCGGGATCGCGGCCGTACGACACCCACGGCCACGCGCCGGCCGCCCGCAGCAGAGCCGCGGCCAGTCTCCCGGCGGCCGACGTCCGCCCCTCCCGCACCGCATCGAGCAGACCGGCATCGACAACGTCGAGGACCGTCTGCCCGCGACCGGCCCTCGCCAGCGCCTCAACCCGGGCCACCAGCAGGTCGTCGCGGTCGCCCGCGGACTGCTCCGACGCGGGCAGCAGGTCGAAGGCGTGCACCGCGGCCTCCCACCAGTGCGCCGCGGTCTCGGAACTCCACCGCTCCGTCGCCTCGCGGGCGGCGGCCGTGCACGCGTCGAGCACCTCGCGCGGATCCACCAACGGCAGCGCCGAGCACAGGTGCTGGGCCCGCCGGCTCGATCGGTCGGCATCGGACGAGGCCGCCAGCACTTCGGCAACGCGCGCGTGGATACGTTGTCGACGCAACGCCGGTATGGCCGCCAGCACCTCGTCCCGAAGCAGCCCGTGGGCAAAGACGTACCCACCGGATCCGGGGGCGGACACGATGATTCGTTCGTCGGCCGCATCGTCGAGGTAGTCGGCCAGCGTGTCCGTGTCGAGCCGGGTGGCGGCGGCGAGGACGTCCACCTCGACCGCGTCACCGAGGACGGCCGCAACCCGAAGGACCTGCAGCACCGCCGGTTCCACGGCCGCGAGGCGGCGGCCCAGAACCGAACGGACGGCCATGGGTATCCCGTCGCCGAGACGCTCGGCCCGGGGCAGTCGCGCGTACTCGGAGACGAACAACGGGTTACCTCCGGTCCGGTCCGCGAGCATGCGCACCTCGACCGGGCTCAGTTGTTCGCCGGCGACATAGCTGGCCAGTGCGTCGACCTCGCTCTCGGCCAGTGCCGGCACCGCGATGTGCCGATTGCCCTCCCCTCGAAGCACCGCGTCCACGAACCGGGGTACGACTGTCCCGATCGCGGAGTCGCGGACCGTCACCACGAACCACACGGGGCGGTCGCGAAGTGCGCCGACCAGATACGTCAGGCACCGCAGCGACGTCGGGTCGGCCCACTGGATGTCGTCGACGATCACGGTCAGCGCGGGTGTGCCGTCCGCCGCGGACTCGATCGCCGCCAGCACCCGCTCGTACACGGCGAACCGCGCCTCGTCCGGATCGACATCGGTCGGTGGGATCAGCACCGTGTCCCCGTCGCCACCGACCTCGGTCACCATCCGACGGATCGGCCACCACGCCGGGGCACCGTCGTCCTCCGGGCAACGAGCCCACACCGCGGTTCCCCCGACCGACACGGTTCTCGCCGCACACTCCTCCGCGAACCGGGTCTTGCCGATCCCGGCGGGGCCGGTCAGGACCAACCACCGGCTCGCCCCGTGGCGGACGTCGTCGAGCATGCGCTCGACCATCTCGGTCTCGGTTCCGCGCCCGACGAACACCCGCCGCGGCGCCGCGGCGCCGGCCTCGCCCGGTCCGTCCGCGCCCGTGAACGACGGGTCTGGCACCGGAACCTGCTCTGCCCCCGTCCATCCGGGGGTCCGAGGCCAGGCCGCCAGACTCGGGTCGTGCCGCAGGATCGCCCCCTGAAGGGCCTGCAGCTCGGCGCCCGGCACCAGACCCAACTCCGAGTCCAGCCGGTCGGCGTGCAGCCGGAACTGTTCCAGCGCCTCCGACGACCGGCCGGCCCGGTGGGACGCGAGCATACGGAGCCAGCAGGTCCGGTCTCGAAACGGGAATTCGCCGGCCAACTGGGCAGCCTCGACGAGAGCGGGCGGCAGGCGTCCCAGGGCGAGGAGCGCGGTGATACGGGTCTCCCGGCACTCGGTGCGCGCCTCGTCGAAGGCGGCAGCCTCCGCCTGCATCCAGTGTTCGTCGCTCAGGTCCGCGAGGAGTCGGCCCCGCACCGTGGCCAGCGCTCGATCGGCCGTCGTCAGCACGCTGTCCCACTCGCCGGCCTCCGCGAACCCTCGCGCTGCCTCCGCGTCCGCGAGGAAGGTGGACAGGTCGACCTGGTCGGCCGAGACGTCGAGAACGTACCCGGGCGGTTGACGCACGATGGGCGACGTGTCGCCGCTCGCACCGCGGAGCGCCCGTCGCAGATTCGAGATGTACGCCTGGAGGCTCGCCGTCGCGMTCGCGGGAGCCTCGTCCCGCCACAGGGCGTCGATCAGGCGATCGGTGGACACCACGCGTCCCCTGCTGAGCAGCAGGACCGCGAGAACCGTGCGTTGCTTCCGCGGTCCCAGGTCGAGAGCCTGCTCGCCGGTGTCGGCGCGAGCCACTTCGAGCGGTCCGAGCAGTCGATAGATCATCCGCGTGCTCCCCCGATCTGCCGACGCCGAGTCGCTCGAGTGTAGGGACAGCGAGCCGGCGGTGCGCGCCAAAACAGTCACCTGGGTACCGAGACGACCTCGCGGGACTGCTCGCCGACCCAGGCCGCGGACCGCCTCGCGGGCAGCGTCGCCGCGCACACCAGCGCGCCGAGGGCAGCGATCAACGCGGCGACCAGCAGGGCCTGTTGCAGGCCGACCACGAACTCGGTCGGTGACCCGCCCGGCAGCATGGACTGGGCGGGCAGGAAGATGCCGAGGCCGGCGACGCCGACCGCGATTCCGGTCTGGCGGAACGCGTCGTTGATGCCCGCGGCCAGCCCCGAGTGGTGTGCGGTCCCCTCGCCGAGCACGAGGCCGCTCATCACCGGATTGAACACTCCGGCGCCGACGCAGCTCACCACGAACCCGGGCAGGATCGCGTACGGCGAACTCGACACGTCGACGACGGTCATCATCAGCAGGCCGACGGCCACCAACAGCAGCGAGCCCGTCAACAGGACGGACACCGGGACTCGTCCGTCGAGCTTGGCCGTGGCGCCGGCGACGACGAACATGGCGACCGTCGCGGGCAGGTACACCAACCCCGCCTCGACGGGCGAGAGGTGTAGCACGTTCTGCAGGTAGAGGGTGGTGTAGACGAACACCGCGAACAGGGAGGCGGAAATCGCGAACGCCGCGACCTGAGCTCCCGCGAACGCCCGGTTGGCAAGCAGGTGCGGCGGCAGCATGGGTGCGCTGGTGCGAATTTCGTGTCCGGCGAACGTGATCAGCGCGGCCGCGGCGACCACCAGCGCGGCGACCGGTTGCGCGTCGGTCCAGCCGGTTTCGTTGCCGCGCAGCAGCCCGAAGACAAGTGCCGCCAGCCCGGTGGAGATCAGGATCTGGCCGATCACGTCGGCACCCCGCGGATTCGGGTCACGCGACTCGGGCACCCACCTCGCGGTCACCGCCAGCGTGACGAGTCCGATCGGAATGTTGACCAGAAAGATTGCGCGCCAAGACAACATCTCGGTCAGCAACCCGCCGACGAGTGGGCCGACGGCGAACGCGCCGCCGATGGTGGCCCCGTACGCGGCCAGGGCGCTCGCCCGCGCGGGCCCCTCGTCGAACACGTCTGCCAACAGGGCCAGCGAGCAGGCGAAGAGAACGGCACCGCCGACACCCTGCACGGCCCGCGCCAGGTCGAGGACCCAGATGTTCGGTGCCAGCGCGCACAGCAGGGAGGCAACGGTGAACAACACGATCCCGAGTTGGAACACATGGCGGCGGCCGCGCCGATCCGCCCAGGAGCCCGCGCTGAGGACCACGGTGGCCAGCGCGAGGGTGTACGCGTCCACGACCCACTGGAGTCCGCTCACACCCGCCTCGAGGTCGGCTGCGATCGACGGCAGGGCGGTGTTGACGACCGCGATGTCGAGCATCAGCATGGCGGTGGTCACGCACACCACCGTCAGCGTCGCTCGACGCGTGGCCGCGCTCTTCGGAATGGTCTCGACTGTCATCGTCCGTCCTAGCGTTTCGAAGGGAAGGGACGAGGCGCGTCCCACCGAAACCCTGCGCGTGCACGCTTGGCGGAAGTCGGGCGAAACTCTTGGAACCGCGGCGGCTGAGGCGGCCGCCACATGTCATCGAGTTCGGCTGGACGCTCGCCGACGCCCGGCGCTAGCGTCGACGTGTGGGCACCAAGAGCAGGGACGACATCACCAAGGACACGACGCTGTGCATGTCGCTGTCCGCTCGACCGTCGAACATCGGCACGAGGTTCCACAACTACCTCTACGACGAACTCGGCCTGGACTTCGTCTACAAGGCGTTCACCACCACCGACCTGCCGAGCGCGATCGCCGGGATCCGCGCGCTCGGGATCCGGGGCTGCGGGGTGTCGATGCCCTTCAAGGAGGCGAGCATCGAACACGTCGACGTCATGCACCCGTCTGCCTCCGCGATCTCCTCGGTGAACACCATCGTCAACGAAGCCGGCACGCTGCACGCCTACAACACCGACTACGAGGCCGTGGCCACGCTGCTGACCGAGCATGCGACCTCGACCGATTTCGAGGTCGCCGTCGCGGGCAGCGGCGGCATGGCGAAGGCGGTCGTCGCGGCACTGCGCGACAGTGGCTTCACCGCGGTGACGGTCGTCGCCCGGAACTCCGAGACCGGGCGCGGCCTCGCCGAGCAGTACGGCTTTGCCTGGCGCCCCGAACTCGGCGAGCTGCGGCCGCAGCTGCTGGTCAACGCCACCCCGGTCGGGATGGCGGGCGGACCGGGCGGCGAGTCCGCGGCCACTCCGTTCGAGGCCGCCGCGATCGAGGCGTCGCGGGCCGTGTTCGACGTGGTCGCCATGCCGCCGGACACCCCGCTGATCCGTGCCGCCACGGCCGCCGGCAAGCAGACCGTCACCGGCGCCGAGGTGATCGCGCTGCAGGCGGCCGCCCAGTTTCGGCTCTACACCGGGGTCACCCCCACCGCGGACCAGGTGCGCCGGGCGTCCGAGTACTCGAGAAGCTGAAGTACCCGATCCGCCGGTCGTAGTTGCCCGACATCGCGTCGAACACCTTCTCGACCTTCGCATTTCCGGGTTCACGCATCGCGGTCTCCGGGCGGGTTGGGCCCGGTGGCCGCCGGGCGGGCGGGATCGGCCGACCACTGCGACCAGGACCCCGGGTACAGCGCCGCCTCGATCCCGGCCAGTGCGAGCGCGGCGACCTGGTGCGCGGCGGTCACCCCGGACCCGCAGTAGACCGCGGTCGGCGTCGACGCGTCCACCCCGAGCTCGGCGAACCGTCGCCGCAACTCCTCCTCGTCGGCGAATCTGCCCGACCCGTCCAGGTTCTCGGAGGTCGGCGCGCTCACCGCGCCCGGGATGTGCCCGGCCCGCGGATCCACCGGCTCCGCCTCGCCGCGGTACCGCTCGCCGACGCGGGCGTCGAGCAGCACCCCGGACGCCGACCAGGTGGCCGCCTGCCGGATGTCGACGGTCGGCAGGTGTCCGGCCGACAGCGTCACGTCGCCGGCGGCGGGCGGCGCGCCCGGCCCGGACTCCACCGCGAATCCGGCGCCGGTCCACGCGGCCAGCCCGCCGTCGAGCAGTCGCACGTCGGCCACCCCGGCCCAGCGCAGCAACCACCACGCGCGTGCGGCCGCGGTGTTGCCGGTGTCGTCGTAGACCACCACCGGGTCGCCCGCCGAGATGCCCCACCGCCGCGCGCCGGCCTGCAGGTCCGCCACGTCGGGCAGCGGGTGCCGCCCCCGCTCGGCCGAGGCCGGCGCCGCGAGCTCGGTCTCGAGGTCCACGAAGACCGCCCCCGGCAGGTGCGCGGCCTCGAAGTGGCGGCGGCCGTGCGGGTCGCCGAGTGCCCAGCGGACGTCGAGCAGTACCGGCGGCCTCCCCGACGCGGCGCCGCCCGAATCGATCTGCGCCGCCAGCTCTTCCGCGGTGACCAGCACCGCCGACCCGTCGGACCGCAGTTCGTCACGCAGCAGGTCCGCCACCTCGTCGCTGAATGCGACGAAGGTGACGTCCTGCACGGCCGTCCGAGCCTGACGCACCGCGGTCACCGCCTGGTGCACGGCGTCGGCCCGAGGCCAGCCGTACACGCCGGCGGAGATCAGCGGGAAGGCGACGGTCCGGGCGCCCAACTCGTCGGCGACCGCCAGGCTGCGCGTGTACGCCGAGCGGAGCACCGGCGAGCGGTCCTCGGTCTCGAGATACACCGGCCCGACCGTGTGAATCACCCAGCGGGCGGGCAGATCCCCGGCCCCGGTCGCCACCGCGTCCCCGGCAGGCAGCCCGTGCGGCAGCGTGCTCGCGCGCAGCCGCCGACAGTCGGTAAGAATCTCCGGTCCGCCGGCCCGGTGGATCGCGCCGTCGACGCCCCCGCCGCCGAGCAGACTCGAGTTCGCCGCGTTGACGATCGCGTCGGCGGGGAATCGGGTGATGTCACCTCGAACCACGTGGAGTTCCACCATCGATTCACCGTACGCCCGAGAACGGCATTCTCGGTCCCGCTGGTCGTGACGGGCCTGGTCGGGTAGAACGAATGCAGCACTACGACAACTCATCGAACGCCCGAACGAGCGAAGGAGTGGTCATGCTCTCACTGGGAATCTTCAGCTGGATCATCCTCGGCGGCCTGGCCGGCTGGATCGGCAGCAAGATCATGGGCACCGACGAACAGCAGGGCATCATCGCCAACATCGTCGTCGGCATCATCGGCGGCCTGGCCGGGGGTTTCCTGCTGAACCTCTTCGGCGTCGACGTCAAGGGCGGCGGGCTCATCTTCAGCTTCCTCACCTGCCTGCTCGGCGCGGTGATCCTGCTGTTCATCGTCAAGAAGGTCAGGAGCTGACGTAGCGTCCCGCTGCGCCCGCCCACCCGGCGTCCGGGGAGGGCGGGCGTAGCCCCGCGTGGGCGTGTGGGCATTCGCGCGGCCGGCCACCACCGCTGCGAGAGACAATGACCGCCATGCCCGACGCCGTCACCCCCGAACAATCCGCGAGCGCCGAACCGACCGGCACCCCGCCGGCCGACGTCGGGATCGCGCACCCGATCAGTGCCGGCGTGGTCACCGCCCTGGTCGGGTTCACCAGTTCGTTCGCCGTGGTCCTGACCGGCCTGCGCGCGGTCGGCGCCAGCCCGTCGCAGGCCGCGTCCGGCCTGATGGCGCTGTGCGTCACGCAGGCAGTCGGGATGCTGTGGCTCTCCCGGCGCTACCGGATGCCCCTCACCCTGGCCTGGTCGACGCCCGGCGCCGCGCTGCTCGCGGGCACCGGGATGGTCGCCGGCGGCTGGCCCGCCGCGGTCGGCGCCTTCGTGGTGGTGGGTCTGGCCGTGGTGCTCACCGGGCTGTGGCCCCGGCTGAGCCGGCTGATCGCCGCGATCCCGACGCCGCTCGCGCAGGCCATGCTCGCCGGGGTGCTGCTGCCGCTGTGCCTCGCGCCGATCACCGCCTTCCGGGACTCCCCCGCCGCCGTGGCGCCGGTGGTGCTGACCTGGCTTGTGCTGCAGCGGTTCTCCAAACGCTGGGCGGTCCCGGCCGCCTTCGGCGTGGCCGCGGTGGTGATCGGCGTGTACCTGGCCACCGGGGACACCGCGCTCGACACCGCCACGCTGATGCCGACGCTCGACCTCACCGTCCCGCACTGGACCGGGCAGGCGATGATCGGCATCGCGGTCCCGCTGTACATCGTGACGATGGCGTCGCAGAACATCCCGGGCACCGCGGTGATGGGCGCGTTCGGCTACCGGGTGCCGTGGCGGGCCGCGATGGCGGTCACCGGCATCGGCACCGTGGTGGGCGCCCCGGCCGGCGGGCACGCGATCAACCTGGCCGCGATCAGTGCCGCGCTGGCGGCCGGGCCCACCGCGCACCCCGACCCCAAGCGCCGCTGGGTCGCGGCGTTCACCGCCGGCTGCGCCTACCTGGTGCTGGCGTTGTGCTCGGCGGCGCTGGCCGCGCTGGTGGTGGTGGCGCCGGCGGGGGTTGTGGAGACGGTGGCCGGGCTGGCCCTGCTCGCGACGCTCGGCGGCTCGCTGGTCGCCGCTCTCGCCGACGAGTCGGACCGCGAGTCCGCGGTGCTCACCTTCCTCATCGCGGCGTCGGGCGTCAGCATCCTCGGCATCGGGTCGGCGTTCTGGGCCCTGCTCGCGGGCCTGGCGATCCGGCTGGTGTTGCGCGCCCGGCCGTTTCGGAAGACCCCGTCAGCCTCGACCGAATGAGCACCGCCGCCGGACTGGTCCGTCCGCGGTAGCGGCGGGTGAGACGCCGAACGCCCCGCGCTCGTGCGCGGGGCGTTCGGGACGGATCACCCGCGCAACTACCGCAGGCCGGCCTCCGCCGCGACGATCGTCGCCCGGGCCACGATGTCGTCGATGATCTTGGTCGACGGACCGCCCACCGCGGCGGTGTTTCTCGGATCCTCCATCGTGCGGCGCAGCACCCCCTCCGCGATGATCGCGAGCTTCCACAGCGCCAGCGCGTGCCAGAAGCCGAGCGCGGCCGGATCGCGGTGGGTCTCGTCGAAGTAGGCCTGCGCCAGTTCCGCCCGGGTCGGGAAGCCGTCGAGCGTGGACGCGATGAACGGCCCGGACACCGCGTCGCCCGCCTCCGACCAGTACGCCAGCAGCGCGCCGACGTCGGCCAGCGGGTCACCGAGCGTGCTCAGTTCCCAGTCCACCACCGCGACCACCCGACCGTCCTCACGCGAAGTGATCACGTTGCTCAGGTGGAAGTCGCCGTGCACCAGGGTCAGTTCCCGCTGATCGGGGATCGAGCGGGCGAGCACCCCGGCCAGTTCGTCGACCGCGGGCACGTCGCGGGTCTTGGACTGCTCCCACTGTCCCGACCACCGTTTGAGCTGCCGCTCGGCGTACGGCGAGTGGCTCGCCAGGTCCTCGAGCCCGGACAGTTCGAGGTCGACGCGGTGAATGCTGGCCAGCGCGGCGGGCATCGACAGCCCGGTGGCGCGGCGCCGCTCCGGGGTGAGCGCTTTGGCCACCCCGATGCTGTCGATCACCACCCCGTCGACGTAGTTCATCAGCATCAGCGGCGCATCGGTGACTGCCGGGTCCTCGGTCAACGCAAGCACTTTGGGGACCGGTACGCCGGTGCCCTGCAGCGCGGAGAGGATCCGGTACTCGCGGGCCACGTCGTGCGCCGATGCCAGCAGGTGTCCGAGCGGCGGCCGGCGCAGCACCCACTGCGCGCCGCCCGAGTCGTCCACCTGGAAGGTCAGGTTCGACTGGCCGTTCCCGATCCGGGTGAAGGTCAACGGCGCGACCGCGCCGACACCCAGGTCGGCGATCCACGCGGACACCGCCTCCTCGTCGAGCCCCACTGCGTTGCTCATCCGCGTGCTCCCTTCGTTGTGTCGACCTGCGCTGCCGCCTTCGCCGCCTCGGCATCGAGCCGGTACGGCCGCAACTCCTGGCGGGCGATCGTTCTCTTGTGCACCTCGTCCGGGCCGTCCGCGAGCCGCAGCGTCCGCAGGTGCGCGTACGCCCACGCCAGCGGGAAGTCGTCGGACACCCCGCCGCCGCCGTGCACCTGGATCGCGCGGTCGACGATCTTCAGTGCCATCTGCGGGGCCGCCACCTTGATCGCCGCGATCTCGGTGCGGGCCTCCTTGTTGCCGACGGTGTCCATCAGCCAGGCTGCCTTGAGCGTGAGCAGTCGGACCATCTCGATCTCGATGCGCGCCTCGGCAATCCAGTCCTGGATGTTCGCGCGCTCGCTGAGCGTTCGGCCGAACGTCACCCGGGTCGAGGCGCGCAGGCACATCAGTTCCAGTGCCCGCTCGGCCATTCCGATCGCCCGCATGCAGTGGTGGATCCGGCCGGGTCCGAGCCGCGCCTGGCTGATCATGAAGCCGGCGCCGGGGCCGGCCAGCACGTCGGCATCGGGCACCCGCACGTTCTCGAACAGCACCTCGGCGTGGCCCTCACGGTCCTGGTAGCCGAACACCGGCAGCCCCCGCACCACCGTCACGCCGGGGGCGTCGATGGGCACCACCATCATCGACTGCTGGCTGTAGACGGGGCCGCCGGGATCGGTCTTGCCCATCACGATGAGCACCTTGCAGTTGGCGTGCAACGCATTCGAGGTCCACCACTTGCGCCCGTTGAGCACCCACTCGCCGCCGTCGTGGTCCATCGTCATCGCGATGTTCGTGGCGTCCGAACTGGCGACATCGGGCTCGGTCATCGCGAACGCCGACCGGATGGTGCCGTCGAGCAGTGGGACGAGCCACCGCCGCTTGTGCTCGTCGGTGCCGAAGAGGGTGAGCACCTCCATGTTTCCGGTGTCCGGCGCACTGCAGTTGCACGCCTCCGACGCCAGGTGGCTGCGGCCCATGATCTCCGCGAGCGGGGCGTACTCGGAGTTGGTCAGGCCCGGGCCCCACTCCGGATGCGGGTGGAAGAGGTTCCACAGCCCGCGCCGGCGGGCCTCGACCTTGAGCTCCTCGAGGATCGGCGGCTGGAAGTGCGGATCGCCCGCCGCGCGCATCTGCTCGTCGTAGACGGCCTCCGCCGGGTAGACGTGCTCGTCCATGAAGGCGAGCAGTCGTTCCCGATAGTCCTGGCAGCGCTCGGTCGGTGCGAAGTCCATCAGCGATCATCCTCTCCGCAAGCACAGTGCGACGAGCCCCGACGACAGTCGTCTGTCGATGGTAGGCCGACCGCGTGCCGTACGCGGCCGGAAGCAACGAAACCGTGCCGGTCGTCGCGACCCGGGTCAGGATGGGTGCATGGCCGTCCCGACCACGCGTCAGCACCCTCGGGTGCCACACCCGCCTCACCGTATCCCGTTGCTGGGCGACGTGATCGGCGTCAGCATCACGAAACCGACACAGAACGCGATGACGTATGCGCGCCGGCTCGGGCCGATCTACGAGCGGCGGGTGCTCGGCTACACGTTCACCTTCGTCTCGGGCGCCGAGCTGGCCGCCGAACTCAACGACGAGAAGCGTTTTCGCAAGCAGCTCGGGGTGGCGCTCGAGGCGCTGCGCCCGATCGGCCACGACGGCCTGTTCACCGCCCACAACGACGAACCGAACTGGTCGACCGCCCACAACGTGCTACTGCCCGGGTTCACCCAGTCCGCGATGCGCGGCTACCACCAGACGATGCTGGACACGGTGCGCGAGCTGACCGGGCACTGGGACCGCCACTGCGACGACGGCACCTGGGTGGCGGTCACGCCAGACATGAACAAGGTGACGCTCGAGACCATCGGCCGCGCCGGATTCGGCTACGAGTTCGGTTCGTTCAGCAGCGAGGAGCAGCACCCGTTCGTGGCGGCGATGCTCCGCGCGCTGAGCTTTGCGCAGCGCTCCACCTTCAAGGTCCCCGTGCCGCTGCTCGGCGGTGCGCTCACCCGCCGCACCGCGCAGCAGAACCGCGCCGACCTCGCGTACCTGGCGGAAGTCGTGGACGAGGTGATCGCGTCGCGCCGTGCGAACCCCCACGAGCGGCGCGACGACCTGCTCGAGCTGATGCTCACCAGCACCGATCCCGAGTCCGGGCGGCGCCTCGACGAGGTCAACATCCGCAACCAGGTGATCACCTTCCTGATCGCCGGGCACGAAACATCATCGGGCGCATTGTCGTTCGCGCTGTACTACCTCGCAAACCACCCGGAGGTCGCGGACCGGGCACGCGCCGAGATCTACCGGGCCTGGCCGGCGGGTGCCGAACCCGACCCCGCCTTCGAGCAGGTCGCAAAGCTCCGGTACCTGCGACACGTCCTCGACGAGACCCTGCGGCTGTGGCCCACCGCGCCCGGCTACATGCGCGAGGCCCGCGAGGACACCCTGCTCGGCGGTCGGTACCCGATGAAGGCGGGCGACGCGGCGTTCGTGCTGTTGCCGCAGGTGCACCGGGACCCCGCGTGGGGTCCCGACGCCGACGCCTTCGACCCCGACCGGTTCCTGCCCGAGCGCGCGCACTCGCGGCCCGGTCACGTCTACAAGCCGTTCGGCACCGGCATCCGCTCCTGCATCGGCCGCCAGTTCGCGCTGCACGAGACCGTCCTGGCGTTGGCGTTGATCCTGCACCGCTACGACCTCGAACCCGAGCCCGGCTACCGGCTCGACGTCGAGGAACTGCTCACCCTCAAGCCGTCCGGGTTCCGGGTCCGGCTGCGACGCCGGTGACCGCTCGCCGCACGAGGGCAGACAAACCGATCGGTTCTACGAGACAATGAGGCATGGCGTCTCCCGGCGTCGTCGACACGCGCCAGATTCCGCACCCCCCGCACCGGCTACCGGTGCTGGGCGACCTGCTGAGCGTGGACCCGGCCAGCCCGACCCAGACCATGGCGCGGCACGCCCGCACCCTGGGGCCGATCTTCGAGACGAAATTTTTCGGCAACCGCCTGGTCGTGGTGTCCGGGCCGGACCTGTACGTGGAGCTCGGCGACGAGAAGCGGTTCGGCAAACACGTCGGATTCGGAGTGTCCGCGGCCCGCGAGTTTCTCGACGACGCCCTGTTCAGCGCCTACACCGACGAGCCGAACTGGTCGCGGGCGCACAACATCCTGATGCCGGCCTTCACCCTGCCGGCGATGAAGAACTACCACGACACCATCCTCGACACGGTGCGCGAGCTGCTGGCGCACTGGGACCGACGGCTGGCGTCGGGACCGGTGGACGTGCACACCGACACGAGCAAGCTGACGCTCGAGACCATTGCCCGGATCGGCTTCGGCTACCGCTTCCACCCGTTCACCCGCAGCGAGCCCGATCCGTACGCGGCCGCCGTCATGCGAATGTTCGCCTACGTCGGGCGCAGCGGATACCGGATCCCGGTGGACTGGCTCGAGCGCATCGTCCACCACCGTGCCAACACCCAGATGGACACCGACATCGCCTACGTCCGCCGGGTCGTCGACGAGGTGGTCGCGGCCCGCCGGGCCTCGCCCGAGGCCTCGCCCGACGACCTGCTGGCGCTGATGCTCACCACCGCCGACCCCGCGACCGGCGAGCACCTCGACGACGCGAACATACGCAACCAGGTGATCACCTTCCTCAACGCCGGAGCCGAGACCACCTCCGGCACCCTGTCGTTCGCGCTGCACCTGCTGGCCACCCATCCGGAGGTCGCGGCCCAGGCGCGCGCCGAGCTGCACACGTTGTGGCCGGCCGACACCGACCCGGACCCGGCGTTCGGGGAGATCCACCAGCTGCGGTACCTGCGCCGCGTCGTGGACGAGACGCTGCGGCTGTGGCCCATCGCGCCGGGGTACCTCCGGGAGCCTCGGCGCGACACCCTGCTCGGCGGTCGATATCCGCTGACCGCGGGGCAGGCCGTGGTGGCGTTGACCCTGAAGGTGCACCGCGACCCCGCCTGGGGCGCGGACGCGGAGTCCTTCGACCCGGACCGGTTCCGGCCGGAGCGCGCCCGGACCCGCCCGCCCGGCCTCTACAAGCCGTTCGGCACCGGCGTCCGGTCCTGCATCGGCCGCCAGTTGGCGTTGCACGAGACGGTGCTGGCGCTCGCGCTGATCCTGCACCGCTACGACCTGGTGCCCGAGCCCGGGTACACGCTCGAGGTGGCCGAGGAGCTCACCCTCAAACCCGCGAACCTCCGTCTCGGACTGGTTCGCCGCTGACGCTCGGCCGTGTCGCCTTGACCCTGCCCGCATCCCCAGTAGCCTCGGACGGCGGGCGTAATTCATACGCCAGCTGAAAGTTTTGTGACAGTCAGGGAGAGCCAGTGGACGTCGTTGCCATCGTTTGCGCAATCGTCCTTGCGATCGGTGCCCTCGGCGCGGCGATCCCCAAGGTCCGGCTGCGCGGTACCGCCTGGACCGCCCTGCGCGACCGCGGCCTGACCGCCAACCAGGTCCGCGCGATCGGGGCCGCGGAGATCGCCGGTTCGGTGGGAGTGCTGGTCGGGCTGTTCTGGTGGCCGCTCGGCGTCGTCGCGGCGGTGGGACTGCTGCTGCTGATGCTCGGCGCGACCGCCTTCCACGTCAAGTACGGCGACTTCGGCAACCCCGACATGCGCGGTCCCGCGCTGTACCCGGCCGGCCTCGCGGTCCTCGCGGTGGTCGTGATCGTCGCGCTGCTCCTCGCGAACTAGGGCACGCCCCTCGCCCGCTTGCGCCGCCCGCCCAAAGGGGGATGCTGAGAGTAGGACTCCAACAACGTCGGACGCGGCCCCACAAGGGCCTCCCGACGTAGGCACCAGGAGGTCGAAATGACCGACAAGATCGCCTACCCGGTCCAGCTCGTCCAACCCGACGGACGACGCGTGCACCGGGCCGCCTACTCCGAGCTCGTCGCCGACATCGGCACCGCGGAGCTGCGCGCGCTGTACGAGGACATGGTGGTGGTCCGACGCGTCGACGGCGAGGCGACGGCGCTGCAACGCCAGGGCCAGCTCGGCATCTGGGTGCCGTGCCTGGGGCAGGAGGCCGCGCAGGTCGGCTCGGCCCACGCGCTGGCCCCCGACGACTACGTCTTCACCAGCTACCGCGAGCACGGCGTCGCCTACTGCCGCGGCGTCGAGCCGGCGCAGTGGCCGCGGCTCTGGCGCGGCGTGGCGCTGTCCTGCTGGGACCCCGACGAGCTGGGCCTGACCAACCCGGCGATCGTCGTCGGCGCCCAGGGCCTGCACGCCACCGGCTACGCGATGGGCGCGCACTTCGACGGTGCCGAGATCGCGACCTTCGCCTACTTCGGCGACGGCGCCACCAGCCAGGGCGACCTGTCCGAGGCGCTCGGCTTCGCCGCCACGTTCAACGCCGGCGTGGTCTTCTTCTGCCAGAACAACCACTGGGCGATCAGCGAACCGGTGACGCTGCAGAGCCCGTTCCCGTTGGCGCAGCGCGCATCCGGCTTCGGTATCCCCGGGATCCGGGTGGACGGCAACGACGCACTGGCCGTCCTGGCCGTCACCCGCAGCGCCGCCCGCCGGGCCCGCGAGGGCAGCGGGCCGACGTTCGTCGAGGCCGTCACCTACCGGATGGGCCCGCACACCACGTCCGACGACCCGACGCGGTACCGGACCGGCGCCGAACTGGAGGTGTGGCGGGCGCGTGACCCGATCGACCGGTTGCACCGGCTGCTCGAACGCGAGGACGGCCTCGATGCCGAGTTCCTGGCCGGGGTGAATGCGAAGGCCGAGGACACCGCCGCCGCTTTCCGGGCGGCGACGCTGACCCTGCCCGATCCCGACCCGATGCAGCTCTTCGAGCACGTCTACACCCAGGACCACCCGCTGATCGACGAGGAACGCGAACAGTTCGCCCGCTACCTCGGCACGCTGTCCRTTCCCGAAACACTGTCGGAGGCCCGGTCATGACCACGATGACGCTCAGCGGCGCCCTGAACGCCGGGCTGCGGCGTGCCCTGGAACAGGACCCGAAGGTGGTGCTGATGGGCGAGGACATCGGCCAGCTCGGCGGCGTCTTCCGGATCACCGACACCCTGCAGAAGGACTTCGGCGGCAACCGGGTCATCGACACCCCGTTGGCCGAGTCCGGGATCGTGGGCACCGCATTCGGGATGGCGCTGCGCGGCTACCGCCCGGTCTGCGAGATCCAGTTCGACGGGTTCGTCTACCCCGCCTTCGACCAGATCGTCTCGCAGGTCGCGAAGATCCACTACCGCACCCAGGGCCGGGTGCGGGCACCGCTGACCATCCGGGTGCCCTACGGCGGCGGAATCGGTGCGGTCGAACATCACTCGGAGTCGCCGGAGGCCTACTTCGCGCACACCGCGGGGCTGCGGCTGGTCAGTCCCTCCAACCCGGACGACGCCTACTGGATGATCCAGCAGGCCATCGCCTCCGACGACCCGGTGCTCTTCTTCGAGCCCAAGCGCCGGTACTGGGACCGCGGCGAGGTGGACACCGACGCGCAGCCCGAACTCGACCTGCACCGGGCCCGAGTCGCGGCGCCGGGCACCGACGCCACCGTGGTGGCCTACGGGTCGGTGGTGCCGACCGCGCTGGCCGCGGCGAAAGTGGCCGAGCAGGAGGGTCATTCGATCGAGGTCATCGACCTGCGTTCGCTCTCCCCCGTCGACTTCGACGCCGTCGAGGCGTCGGTCCGCAAGACGGGCCGATTGGTGGTCGCACACGAGGCGCCGGTGTTCCTCGGACTCGGCGCGGAGATCGCCGCCCGGATCTCGGAACGTTGCTTCTACCAGCTCGAGGCACCGGTGCTGCGGGTCGGCGGGTTCGCCACCCCGTACCCACCGGCGAAGCTCGAGAAGTACTTCCTGCCCGACCCGGACCGCATCCTCGACGCGGTCGACAAGACGCTCGCCGCCTGAGGGGTCCGCCGTGGCCGACCGCAGCCCGCAGCCCCTGCACGAGTTCCGACTGCCCGACCTCGGCGAGGGCCTGACCGAGGCGGAGCTCGTCTCCTGGTCCGTCGCGGTGGGCGACACCGTCGCGCTCAACCAGGTGATCGTGCAGGTGGAGACGGCCAAGGCGGTGGTGGAGCTGCCGTCCCCGTACGCCGGCACCGTCCTGGCGCTGCTCGCCGAGCCCGGCGCCACCGTCGCGGTGGGGGCGCCGCTGATCCGCATCGGCGAGCCGGGCGCGGGTCCTGCGGAGGGCTCCGAGCCTGGCCCGGAGGCGCCCGGATCCGGGTCGGTGCTGGTCGGGTACGGCCCCACCGCATCCCCGCCCAGCCGGCGCCGGACCCCGGACGCCGCCGCTCCCCCCACCCCCGGTAGCGCTGCGTCCGCGCCGGTCCGGCCCGACGCCAAGCCGTCGGCGCGCAAGCTCGCCCGCGAACTCGGCGTCGACCTGAGCGAGGTGCCCGGCTCCGGGACGGGGGGCGCGATCACCACCGGCGACGTCCGGGCCTGCCACGATGCCGACGAGCCGAGCGCACCCCAGCCCGACGCGACCGCCGCGCGCGAGACCCGCACGCCGATCCGCGGCGTCCGCAAGCAGACCGCCGACGCCGTTGTGCGCAGCGCATTCACCGCCCCGCACGTCACCGAGTTCCTCACCGTCGACGTCACCGCCTCGATGGACCTGCTCGCCACGCTCCGCGCCACGCCCGCCTACACCGGGCTCAAGCTCACCCCGCTGGCGCTGGTGGCGAGGGTCCTGGTGGCGATGCTGCGCGCGCACCCGGCCCTGAACTCGAGCTGGGACGAGGAGCGTCAGGAGATCGTCACCCGGCACTACGTGAACCTCGGCATTGCTGCCGCCACCCCGCGCGGCCTGCTCGTCCCGACGATCAGGGATGCGCACCTGATGAGCCTGCTGGAGCTGACCCGGGCGATCGACGACTTGGCCGAGACCGCCCGGGCGGGCCGGGCCACCCCGACGGACCTGTCCGGCGCCACCGTCTCGATCACCAATGTCGGGGTCTTCGGGGTGGACGCGGGCACCCCGATCCTCGGCCCCGGGCAGGCCGCGATCCTGTGCCTCGGCGCGATTCGGCCACGCCCGTGGGTGGTCGAGGACCGTGTCGTCGTCCGCCAGGTTGTCACCCTGGGTCTCTCGTTCGACCACCGGCTGGTCGACGGCGAACAGGGCTCGCGCTTCCTCGCCGACGTCGGCGCGACGCTCACCGATCCCCTCACTTTGCTCTAGTCGTGTCCGGAGCAGCTACGGTTGGGCACACACTTCGCCGAGGTCAGGAGCCGTCGTGCCCAAGCTGGAGATCAAGAGGACATCCGAGCTCACCCGGAAGCAGGTTTCCGAGCGCCTCATTGCGCTCGGACGTGCCCTCGCGGGCGACTCCGAGGTCGAGTTGGGCTCGGACGGCGACTCGATCTCGATCGTCGTCGCCGACCGTGTCCAGTGGGAACTCGAGATAGAGGTCGAGGGCGACAAGACCGAGATCGAGATCGAGATCAGCTGGCGCGACGCCCCGACCGACGAGCCGGAGCCCGCGGCCCCGGTCAAGGCAGTCCGGCGCGCGCGCCCGCGCAAGGCCGCCGCCAAGTGACGGTGCCGACGCCCACGCGGGCCGATCTCGGCGCCGACTCGCGGGCGGCACGGAGGTAGAACGGACAAGTGCGCCCGACCAGCCCGACGACCACCGAGCACGTCCGACTCCGCCGGGCCCGAGCCGCGATCTTCGGCATCTTCGCCGTCAACGGGTTCCTGCTCGCCGCGTGGGTGGTGCACATCCCGTCGATCTCCGACCGGACCGGGATCAGCCACGCCACCCTCGGCTGGCTGCTGCTGGTCCTGGCCGGCGGCGCGCTGGTCGGCATGCAGGTCGCCGGACCGCTCGCGGACCGTTGGGGCAGCCGGCGGCTGACCGTGTCGGCCGGGGTACTGATCTCCGCCGCGATGATCGGGCCGGCACTGGCCACCGACGCCGCCGGGCTGGCGGTGGCGCTGGCCGTGTTCGGCTTCGGCAACGGCGCGCTGGACGTGTCGATGAACTCGCAGGCCGTGCACGCCGAGCGAGCGTACGGACGGCCGATCATGTCGGCGTTCCACGCCCTGTTCTCCGTCGGTGGGGTGGTCGGCTCGCTGCTCGGTGCGGCGACGCTGGCCGCGGGCTGGGCGCCGCTGATGTCGCTCATCGGTGCGTCGGCGATCGGCCTCGTGACCGTCGCGGCGTGCGGGCCGGCGCTGCTGCCGCACGTCGCGCACGAGCATCCGGACGCCCCCGCCCGGCCCGCCGCGGCGGCTGGCCGCGGCTCCCGGCGAGTGCTGACCCTTGGCGCCGTCGCGTTCGCGCTGTTCCTCGCGGAGGGCGCGGCGAACGACTGGAGCACGCTGCAGGTCAAGGAGCACTTGGGCGCCTCCGACGCGACCGCGGCGCTGGCGTTCGGGGCGTTCGCGGTGATGATGACGGTCGGGCGCTTCACCGCCGACCGGGTCAGCGCGGCATTCGGCGCATTCGCCGTGGTCCGCTACGGCACGCTGATCGCGGTCGCCGGGCTGGCGGTGATCATCGGGTCCGGCTGGTTGTGGCTGACGCTGTACGGCTGGGCGCTGTTCGGGCTCGGCCTGTCCGGCTGCATTCCGCAGATATTCACGGCGGCCGGCAACCTGAGCGAGGGCGCGGCGGGCGTGAACATGTCGAGGGTGGTGGGGATGGGTTACCTCGGCCTGCTCGCCGGACCGGCGCTGCTCGGCTGGCTGACCACGCTGATGCCGCTGACCGCGACCCTGCTGGTGCCGCTCGGGCTCCTTCTGCTCGCGTCCCGCTACGCCGGGGTGGTCGGTCGCGCCCCCGCACCCAGCACGCCCAGCCACTCTGCCTGAGCGCCCATCTGTCCGAGCGCCCATCTGTCCGAGTACTTCGACGACTTCGGTCATTTCGACCACCCCCGCGCCGAGCTGCTTGTACGTTCGGGCCGCGCACCGACATTTCACCGAGCAAGGGAGCCACCGCATGGGCAGCCTCGACGACTTCGATCCCGTCGCCATGGTGATCGCGATGATCACCACCGCCCTCATCCCGACCGGCAGCGTGATCACCTAGACGCCGTCACAGGCCCACGAAACGACCGCAGGCGTCC